>JAIUMW010000084.1 GCA_022565365.1 Oceanicaulis sp. | reverse complement strand
TGGACGGCTGACCGCGCCACGCTGGCGCGTGCGGGGGTAAGACTGGGGACCGACTATCCACATCCGATCGTAGACCATGCCGAAGCGCGCAAGGCCGCGCTCGCGGCGTTTGAAGCCATCAAGGACGCAGCATGACTTCTATTGAGCCGGTTCTGCCCCGCCGTTCGCGGATCGCCGTTATTGGCGCGGGCGTATCCGGCCTGGGCGCGGCCTGGGCGCTCAGGGGCGTACATGACGTCACCGTATTCGAGAAGGATGCCCGTCTGGGCGGCCACGCCAACACGGTGACGATCGACTATGACGGAACGCCCATCGACGTGGACACCGGCTTCATCGTCTATAACGAGCTCAACTACCCCAATATGACCGCCCTGTTCGCCGAGCTGGGCGTGGGCACGTTCCACACCGATATGAGCTTCGGCTTCAGCCTGGATCAGGCGCTGGAATGGTCGTCGAACGGGCTGTCGGGCCTGTTCGCCGATCCGGCCAATCTGTTCCGCCCCACCTTCCTGCGCATGCTGCGCGACATCCTGCACTTCAACGCCAGCGCCCAGCGCGACCTGGCCTCGGGCGCGCTGGCCGGGCTGACGCTGGGCCAGTATCTCGATCAGATCGGCGCCGCGCAGCAGTTCCGCGTCTGCTATCTTCTGCCCATGGGCGCGGCGATCTGGTCTTCGACCGAAAGCGCCATGGCGGACTATCCGGCCGAAGCCTTCGTGAAATTCTTCAATAATCACAGGCTGATGCACGCCAGCCGCCCGAAATGGCAAACGGTCAAGGGCGGCAGCCGGCAATATGTGACGCGCATTGTGGCTGATCTGGAGTCGGCGGGTTGCAACTTCTCGGGCGCTGCGGCCAGCGTGCGCCGTGACGCCCATGGCGTTGTGGTGACCGATGCGGGCGGCGGCCGTCACCGATTCGACGAAGTCATCCTGGCCTGTCATTCTGATCAGGCGCTCGCCCTGCTTGAGGACGCCGACGCGGACGAGCGCGAGCTTTTGGGCGCCATTCCCTACGCGCCCAACACGGCGGTGCTGCACCGTGACACAACGCTGCTGCCCCGGCGCAAGGGCGCTCACGCCGCCTGGTGCTACCTGCGTGAAGCGGGCCATGAGGGTGCGTCAGTGACCTACGACATGAACCGGCTGCAAGGGATCGACGCGGACAAGCCGCTGCTGGTCACGCTCAACCCGGCGCGCGAGCCGGACCCGGCCAAGGTGTTCGGCCGGTATGAGTATGATCATCCGCAATTCACCTCCCCGGGCCTGGCCGCCCAGCGCATCTTCAACCGCGTGCAGGGCGTGCGTCACACCTGGTTCGCTGGCGCCTGGCTTGGCTATGGCTTCCACGAAGATGGCCTGCGGGCGGGGCTGCGGGCCGCCCTGCGCCTGGGCGGTGAGATCCCGTGGGCGTTCGCCGACGGCGACATCAGCGGCGGCGCATGGGGCCAGCGCCAAGCGCCGGATGCGGCCCGGCGCCGCGCCGCGGGCGCAACGGCGGCCGAATGAGCGCCCTTCCCGCCCCGGCCGAGCTTTATGTCGGCCACACGATTCATGAGCGGCGCGCCCCCTTCCTGCATCGCTTCCGCTACCGGATTTCCTCGATCCTGATCGATCTGGACCGGCTGGATGAAGCCGGACGGATGAGCCGGCTGTTCTCGGTGGAGCGCTTCAACCTGTTCGCCTTTCGCCAGCGCGATCATGGCGCGCGCGACGGCTCGTCCCTGGCGGCCTGGGCCCGGGCGCGCTTCGAGGAGGCCGGAATCGCCATTGGAGAAGCGCGCCTGCGCCTGCTCTGCTCCCCGCGCGTACTGGGCTATGTGTTCAATCCGCTGTCGGTCTACTTCGCCGAAGGAGCGGACGGGGCGCTCAAGGGCGTGATCTACCAGGTGCACAATACGTTTGGCGACCGCCACGCCTATGTCGCCCCTTGCGCCGGGACGACGCCGCAGCGCCAGGAAGCCGACAATGTGTTCTATGTTTCGCCCTTCTTTGATGTCAGCGGCCGCTATGAATTCACCCTGCGCGCGCCGGGCGAGCGCTTCCAGCTGACCATCCTCAAGCAGCGCGAGGACGGGCCGGATCTGCTGGCCACAATGGCCATGAAACGCAAGGCTTTGAGCGGCGCCTCGCTGGCGGGCCTGTTCGCCAACCAGCCCTTCTCCACGCTCAAAACCATCACCGCCATTCATTTCGAGGCGCTCAAACTCTGGCTGCGCGGGGCGCGCTATGTGCGCCACCCCGACCCGCCTGAAGCGCCGACCCTCGCCCGCCTGTCCGACGCGCGCCCTCCGGCTTCGCTTGGCCACACCCCGAAAAACCCGTAAAATCGGTCTCGAGCCGAGACGCGACGGAGCCCCCATGACCCAGTCCGCCGATATGACCGCTCATCAAAACGTTCTTCGCGCCGACAGCGCTGCGATCGACAGCCTGAAAGGCGTGCCGCGCATGGCGCGCTTCGCGCTGCGCATGCTGTTGAAGCTGCGTGCGGGCTCTCTGACGGTCGTACTGCCGGACGGCACGGCGCTGCGCTTTGACGGATCGAAGCCCGGCCACCAAGCGCGCATGGACCTGGCCAGCTACGCCATCGTGCGCAAGGTTCTGTCCGGCGGCGATGTCGGATTTGCCGAGAGCTATATGGACGGAGACTGGACCACGCCGGACCTGCCGTCCGTCCTGACGGTGTTTTCGGACAATCTCGACCAGATGCCCAGCATCGCCACGGGCGGGCCCGTGACCCGATTCATGCATTGGATTTATCATCGCCTGCGCGCCAACACGAAACGCGGCGCCCGCAAGAATATCGAGGCTCATTACGATCTGGGCAATGAGTTCTACGAGCGCTGGCTTGATCCTTCGATGACCTATTCCTCGGCGCGTTTCCCAACCGGGCAGACTTCGCTGGAGGACGCCCAGCGGGAGAAATATGCGGCGCTGGCGCGATCCATTGACCTGCAATCGGGTCACAGCGTTCTGGAGATCGGGTGCGGCTGGGGCGGGTTTGCCGAATATGCCGCCAAAGAGATCGGCGCCCAGGTCACCTGCCTCACACTGTCGCCCTCCCAGCGCGACTACGCGCTTGAGCGCATCCAGCGCCACCAGCTGTCTGACCGTGTCGACATCAAGCTTCAGGATTATCGCGACGATACAGGGCGCTATGACCGCGTCGCCTCGATCGAGATGTTCGAGGCGGTCGGCGAGGAGTACTGGCCGAGCTTCTTCTCCAAGGTCGCCGAGGTTCTTCACCCTGGCGGACGCGCCGGCTTGCAGATCATCACCATTCGCGATGATTTGTTTGAAAGCTATGCGCGCCGCACAGACTTCATCCAGCGCTACATCTTCCCCGGCGGCGTGCTGCCACGCGTGACCAAGCTGCACGCGCAGTTCCACCGGGCCGGCCTGGGCTTTGACGCCATCGAACAATTCGGCGAGGACTATGCGCGAACGCTGAATGCCTGGCTTCAGTCCTTCCGGCACGCCTGGCGCGACCTGCAGCCCCTCGGCTTTGACGAACGGTTCCGCCGGATGTGGGAGTTTTATCTGGCCTATTGCGAAGCAGGCTTCCGCACCGGCCGGGTCAATGTCGCCCAGTTCGCGGTGAGCAAGGCGGCGTGATCGCGCGCGTGAAGCGCCATAGCGCCAAGCTATAGCGCTTACCTATATTATCAATTTCTCTTTTGGGGTTCGCCACGCCATCATGCCACAGCAGTTGCGGCTTCGATGCGTCCCCCATGCCCTGAGCCGCGCTGTCAGGAGAAATGCCTGTAAACACTGCCTGCCTTGCCCCCGGAGCTTCCCCCCAGCTCCGGGGCTCGCGATTCAGGCGCGGCTGACGCGTCAGCCGCAGCGAACCGCAATGACCACGCCGTGTTCATCGGTCACGATGTTCAGCCGGTCAGGCCGGTAGTCCATCGTGACCGGGTCGCCATGGGCATAGATCCGGCGCGGGGACGGCAGGCTGTCCGTGTGCACTTCTGCAACCCTTTGACCGACCAGAACCTGAAACTGTTCAGCGGCGCACTCACGCCCTTCCCCCGTACGATCAATGATCGGGTAGTCACGCTCAGCGCTGTCGGTCTGATCGGGCATGGTTTGACACGCTGTCATGAACAGTGCGGCGACACAAATGGCGATTATGCGTTTCATGCTGACTTCTCCCAGCGGCCCGAGTCGGTTTGCTTCCAGTAGGATACCGGCGTTTGAGACTTTTTCCGGGCGCTCCAGAGCGAGCGCGCCCACGCCATCGCCGCTTCATCATCCGCCTCGAACAGGATCACCACCCGCTCCCAGTCCGCTTCCGGTCCGGGATCGGCGCCGTCGAGGCAGAACATCATGGTGGCGTTGTTCAAATTCTCCGGCGCTTGCGACAGCACCACAGGGTGCTGATCGGCCCGGGGCCGGTCAGCGCGCCCATGAGGAAGAAAGCTGTCATCAGCAAATGTCCAGAGATGCTGATCCAGGCTGTCGATGCGCGCCTCAAGCGGGCTCACAACGACGGCCCGCCCGCCCCTGGCGAGCAGCTTGTGCAACAGCTCGGGCAGGGTGTCGGCGATGCGCGCGCGCTCGTGATGATAGAACCAGAACTCGCTCACCGCCCCGTCCCCACGGCCAGGCAGGCCTGCGCCCTGTTCCGCGTCGCGGTGTCAGAGCGCAGGCCCGTCATCATGCCTCGTAATTGTCGCGCACCAGCCGGTCGAGCAGGCGCACGCCAAAGCCCGTGCCGAAGGTCGGCAAACGCGGGTCCTTGGCGCCCGAATGCATGCCAGTGCCTGCGATATCGATATGGCACCAGGGCACGTCATTGGTGTAGCGCTTCAGGAACTGGGCCGCGGTGATCGAACCGGCCAGACGGCCCTGACCGATATTCTTCATGTCCGCGATATCGCTGTCGATCTGGCGGTCATACTCGGGGCCCAGCGGCAGGCGCCACACGCCTTCGTCAGAGGCCTTGCCCGCCTTGAACAACTGGTCCGCCAGCCGGTCGTCGCTGGAGAAAATCCCGGCGGGCTCATGGCCCAGCGCGATCAGGATCGCCCCGGTGAGCGTGGCCAGGTCGATCATGAATTTCGGCTTGAACTGCTTCTGGGTGTACCAGAGCGCATCGGCCAGAACGAGCCGGCCTTCGGCGTCGGTATTGAGGATTTCAATCGTCTGACCCGACATGGAGGTGACGACATCGCCCGGTCGCTGGGCCTTGGCGTCGGGCATGTTCTCGACCAGGCCAATCACGCCAATGACATTGGCTTTTGCCTTGCGCCCGGCCAGCGCCGCCATCAGGCCGACAACGGCGGCCGAACCGCCCATATCGCCCTTCATCTCGTCCATTTTTTCACCCGGCTTGAGCGAAATGCCGCCGGTGTCGAAGGTGACGCCCTTGCCCACGAAGGCGATGGGTTGATAGCCATCCTTGCCGCCCATCCACTTCATCACGATGAACTGGGATTCCTGCGCGGATCCCAGGCCGACGCCAAGCAGGGCGTTCATGCCCAGCTTCTTCATCGCCGCCTCGCCCATCACCTCGATTTCAAGCCCGAGCTTGTCGAGCTTTTTCACGCGGCGGGCATACTCTTCCGGGCCAAGCACGTTGGGTACTTCATTGACCAGATCGCGCGCCAGCTCGACGCCGTCACCGACGGGCTCCCAGTCCTTCCAGGTCCGCTTGGCCGCCTTGGCGTCAGTCACCACAATCTCGAGCGCTTCGAGAGACGGCTTCTTGTCGTCGGACAACCGGGTGCGGTATTTGTCAAAGCGGTAGGCGGCCATGCGCGCGCCCAGGCCGGCGCGCGCGGCGCCTTCCAGGTCAGCCACGCCATCCAGCCGCAACGACAAGACCTTGGCGCCGGAGGTGAGCAGGCTCTTGGCAACCCCGGCTGCGGCCTGTTCCAGCGCATTGCCATTGAGCGCCTTCTTGTCGCCCAGGCCGAACAGGACGAGGCGCGCTGCACTCATATCGGACGGCGCCGACAGGGCGAGCACCTGACCTGGCGCACCGGTGAAGCGCGACGTCTTGAGCGCCCGGGTGATCGCGCCGCCGGATTCGGCGTCCAGCGCTTTGGCGGCGTCTGACAGAGCGGCTCCGGTATAGGCGGGCGCTGCAATCGCATCACCTGTGGCGATTTCGTTGAACTTGACTTTCATGGGCTTCCTTTCGGCATTCGTACGGGGCGCGCAGGGCCCTGGCCCGGCCACGCATGAATGTAGCACGCGTTGACCAGTGGTATCGCATCGCGCGGCGGGTTAGAAGACAGGGTCATCACACCGCCCCATCCCGCCCCTCCACACCCGAGCCGGCCTTATGACCCTGTTTCAGCGCTATGCTTTCCGACAGGCGCTCTGGCCTTTTCTCGGCGCGCTCGCAGCGCTTGGCGGCCTGGCGGTCCTCACCCAGTCGCTGTCCAATCTCGACATGATCGCTGACCAGCGTGACGCCGCCTTGCGCTTTGTGTGGATTACGCTTCTGGCCATGCCCCAGGTGATCGCGCTGCTGATCCCGGTGGCGGTATTCATCGCCTGCGCCATGGCGTTCAACCGCCTCAACAGCGATTCGGAGCTGATCATCGGCGCCGCGGCCGGCATGAGCCGGCGTCAGCGCCTGACGCCGTTCCTGCGGCTGGCGGCCTATGCGATTCTGCTCAATCTGGTCATCAATCTGTTCGTCCAGCCCGCCAGCTTCCGCCAGATGCGCGAGCAGGTGTTCGAGATCCGCACCGACATCGCCGCCAGCCTGATGCGACCGGGAGAGTTCGTGTCGATGGGCGACGGGGTCAGCTTCTATGCGCGCGAGATCGGCGAGGATCAGGTGCTGCGCGGGGTGTTCATCGAGGACGCGCGCGGCACGTCGGCCACCGCCTATGCCGCGCGCCGGGCGGTCATCGCCCGCAGTGACCGCGGACCGGTCATGCTGCTGGAAGACGGTGTGCTGACCCAGCTGGATGAAGCCAACACGCTGTCGAACCTGACCTTCGACCGCTACGAGTTCGACCTGGGAGCCTTCATCGACACCTCGTCGGCCTTCTTCTTCAAGGAGAGCGACCGGTTCCTGCCAGAGCTCCTGCGCCCCAGCGCCGCTGACAAGGCCCGCGCCCGGCAGCCGGCCGATCTGGCCGCCGAGGGCCATTACCGCCTGGCTTCGCCGCTTTACAGCCTCGCGTTTGCGCTGATCGCAGCCGCGGCGTTCCTGTCGGTGGAGCATCGGCGCACCGGCTATATGCGCTTCATCCTGATCGCCGGCGCCTCAGCGCTTCTGCTGCGGCTGATCGGGTTTGCGGTGCAGGCGGGCGCGTCCAACAATACCGACCTCAACGCCCTGCAATACGCCGTGCCGCTGTTGGGCGGCGCGGCGGCGCTGTGGCTGATTGCACGGCCCAATCGCGGAGCACGCCAGAGCCGCCGCCGCGCCCCGGAGGCCGCATGATCTCGACGCGCATGTCCCGCTATATCTTCTGGCAGACCCTGATCGGGGTCATCGGGGCGGCCTGCGTCATCATCGCCGTCATCGTGCTGATCGATTTCGTCGAAACCTCCCGCGACATTTCGCGGCGCGCTGATGTGGGGGCTCTGCAGGCGCTTGAGCTGACCTTGTTGAAGACGCCGCTTCTGGTCCAGGACACGCTGGCCTTCATCGTGCTGTTCGGCGTGCTGTTCACCTTCTTCCGCCTCAACCGGCGCAGCGAGCTGATCGTGATGCGCGCATCGGGATACTCCGCCTGGCGCATTCTGGCGCCGGCCGGCGTGCTGCCACTGCTGGCCGGCGTGCTGGGAGCGGCGGTGCTGAACCCGCTCAGCGCAGCGGCCAACGCCAGATTCGAGACGCTGCGCGACGCCTATGTCGATGCCCGCGCGGGACAGGCTGCGCCCGAAGCACGGGTCTGGCTGCGCGAGGCGACTCCGGGCGGATTCATCGTCATCGGCGCTGTGGACATTGATCCCGACGCCTCGACCCTGCGCGCGCCGGTGTTCCGCTATTATGACGAGGGCGGAGAAGGCATTCCGCGCCTGGAACGCACCGTGATGGCGGACAGCGCCGAACTGCGCAGCGGGTTCTGGATCCTGTCAGGCGCGCTGGAAGCCCAGCCCGGCGACCCCCTGGAGGCGATTGGCGACGTGTCGCTGCCCACCCGGGTCGGCGGGCAGGCCCTGTTCGAGCGCGTGCGGTCTCCGGGCGGCGTATCGTTCTGGCGTCTGCCTTCAGTGATCGACTCCGCGCGTGACGCCGGGTTGTCCAGCCGGCCCTATGAGCTGCGCTGGCAGAGCCTGCTGGCCCAGCCACTGCTTTTATTCGCCGCTGCACTGCTTGCGATCACCGCGACGCTGCGCCTGCACCGGCTGGGCGGCGCAGCCGGTTTCGCCGCAGCGGGCGCCGGGGTCGGCTTCCTTCTGTATTTTTTCCAGGAACTCTTGCTGGGACTGGGTTCAGCAGGCACGCTTGATCCGATAACAGCATCATGGACAGCGCCAGCACTGTTTACGCTGGCGGGACTGTTTTTCCTCGCCGCAACCGAGGACGGCTGACCTGCAGCGTCCCGCGATTGCACCGGCGCGCGCAATGGGTATCTTGCGCCAGAGACCAAACAGGGTGGTTGACCGCATGCTTTTGAGCCGATTTCTGCGTCTCGCCGTATTGATCGTGGCGCTGGTGATGGCCGCGCCCGTCGCGCGTGCGCAGATCGTCGAGGGTATCGCGGCCGTCGTAAATGACGAACCGATCACGACTCTCGACGTGCGTGACCGCATGCGTCTCATCCTGTTTTCAGCCGGTGTCGAACCGACTGAAGAGATTCTGGGCCAGGTGCTGGATCAGGCTTTGCGCGGCCTGGTCGAGGAAAGCCTTCAGCTTCAGACCGCCGCCCAGTTCGATCTGGTGGTGGAAGAGGACGAGATTGACAACGCCCTGTCCAACCTCGCCCAGTCGAGCGGCGAGTCACTTGCAGCATTGCGGCGTGATCTGGAAAGCGCCGGCGTCCCAATCGAAACACTGCGCCGTCAGGTGCGCGCCGAGATCGCCTGGCAGATCCTGACCGGCGGCCGTTTCCGCCAGCGTATCCGGGTTTCGGACCGTCAGATCGAAACCGCCATGGAGCGCCTGGTCGCATCCGCGCAGCAACAGCAATTCCGCATGCTCGAAATTCTCATCGAGACGCCCTCGGGCCCCGGGGGTGAAGAGCGGGCGCTTGACACGGTGCGCACGATCTATGCCCTGATCGAAAGCGATGAAGTGGCCCTCCAGTCAGTCGCCCAGCAGTTTTCCGCAGCGCCGAGCGCCGCAGTGGGGGGCGATACCGGCTATGTCACCGCCGCATCGATGCGCCCCCAAGTGCTCGAAGTCGCCCAACAGATGCCGCCGGGATCGATTTCCAACCCAATCCGGGTGCCGGGCGGATACATGATTGTCGCTCTGATTGACCGGCGCGAAGGCCGGGTCGTGGAGCAGCTGACGCTGTATCAGGCCACCGTGCCAAACTCGCGCGTCACTGACGCGTCGCGCCCCGCCATGCGGCGTGCTGCGGCGAATCTGCGCGGGTGTGATGACGTGTCCGGCGCGATGTCGGGCGTCGAAGGCGTGATTGTCTCCAATCTGGGCGCTGTAGCCGTCAACGCTCTGGTGCCCCAGATCCGCGACGCAGTGCGCGGACTTGAGGCAGGCGAGGCGACAGGCGTTCTGGAAACCGGCGCCGGCCTGCAGGTGTTTGTCCTGTGCGGCCGCGAGCTGACCGGGCCCGGCGTGCCGACCGCGCAGGAAATTGAACGCCAGCTTATCGACCAGCAGCTGAGCCTTCTGGGCCGGCGCTGGCTGCGCGACCTGCGCCGCGAAGCGACGGTCGATATCCGCGACATTCAGTGAACGCCGCCCCGCTCGCGCTGACGCTCGGCGATCCGGACGGAATCGGACCGGAGATCGCGCTGAAAGCCTGGCGGGCGCTGCGTGATTGCGGCCCGCGATTTGTGCTGATCGCCGACCCTGATCATGCGTTCGAGGCTGCGCGCCTGCTCGACCTGCCGCGCCCCGAAGCCGTCACCGGCTGGGCCGGGGCGGCCGCCATTTTCCCTGACGCCCTGCCGGTCATGGCCCTGCCCGCCGCCCGGGGCGCGCAAGCGGCCCTCGCGTCCATCGACGCCGGCGTGGCGGCTGTGCTGTCGGGTGACGCGGCGGGCCTCGTGACCAATCCAATATCGAAAGCGCGCCTCTACGAAGCCGGCTTCACCTTTCCCGGCCATACCGAATACCTCGCCCACCTCACCGCGCAGGCGCCCGTCTCGGGACCGCGCGGGCCTGTCATGA
Source organism: Oceanicaulis sp. (assembly GCA_022565365.1). Classification (GTDB taxonomy): domain Bacteria; phylum Pseudomonadota; class Alphaproteobacteria; order Caulobacterales; family Maricaulaceae; genus Oceanicaulis. Next base: position 1,024 of record JAIUMW010000084.1, on the reverse strand, counting down.
TGCTTGCGGGCGGCGGGTTGCGGTGCGCGCTGGTGACCATTCACAGGCCCTTGCGCGAGGCGATCGACGCCCTGACGCCAGAGGCCGTCATGCACACAGCGCGAATCACCGCCCACGCCCTGGCGCGTGATTTCGCCATCGCGCGGCCCCGGCTGGCGCTGGCGGGCCTGAACCCGCATGCCGGCGAAGGCGGGGCGCTGGGGCGCGAGGAAATCGATATTCTGGCGCCCGCGCTCGAAACGCTGCGCGCGGACGGCATCGACATCGCCGGTCCCCTGCCGCCGGACACCATGTTCCACGCCGAGGCGCGCGCGCACTATGATGCGGCGATCTGCCTGTATCACGATCAGGGCCTGATCCCGGTCAAGACGCTGGATTTCCATGGCGGGGTGAATGTGACGCTGGGCCTGCCAATCGTGCGCGCCAGTCCCGATCACGGCACGGCCTTTGATATCGCAGGTCAGGGCATCGCCCGCCCCGACAGCCTGATCGCCGCCCTGAAGCTGGCGGCGGACATGGCCGCGTGCCGGTCCGGGGCGAAGCCATGAGCCTCGACGCCCTGCCGCCGCTGCGCGATGTGATCGCGCGCCATGGTCTGGGCGCCGACAAGCGCTTTGGTCAGCACTACCTCCTGGACCTCAATCTGACCGGCAAGATCGCGCGCCTGTGCGGCGACATGTCCGGGCTGGATGTTATCGAAGTCGGTCCCGGTCCCGGCGGCCTGACCCGCGCGCTACTGGCGGCGGGCGCACCGCGCCTGACAGTGATCGAACGCGACGCCCGCTTCCTGCCAGCCCTTGAGGAAATCGGCGCCGCCGCGCCGGGGCGGCTGCATATCGTCAAGGCGGACGCGCTCCAGGCCGACGAGGCGGGTCTGATCACCGGCCCCGGCCTGCTGGCGTCCAACCTGCCTTATAATGTGGGCACCGCCCGGCTGATCAAATGGCTCGAAGCCTCGCCGCCCTGGTGGCGCAGGCTGGTGCTGATGTTCCAGAAAGAAGTCGCCGAGCGGGTCGTGGCGGCG
>JAIUMW010000083.1 GCA_022565365.1 Oceanicaulis sp. | reverse complement strand
TCTCCGTGCTGGGAGTGCAGGCGGGCAGGGCGGCTTCGGCGTCAGGGGCAGGCGGCGGCGTCAGTCGTGACATGGGCGGCGGCTTTCAGGCTTGGGGAACGGGCGGGCCAGTGTGGCGGGCGAGGTCGAACTTGCGCAACGCTTCAGATCATGGTCATGCTTGGCTATTGATCCCATATATAGTTTGCGCACTCAAAGGATGGACCATGCCGGCAGAGACCGTCACGCACGAAGAGCTCAGCCCCGCCGAACGGCGCCGGCGGCGCGTGCGCGATGCGATCATCGGCGCGGCCGAAGAGATTTTCGCTGAAGAGGGCGAGGCGGGCCTGTCCATGCGGCGCATCGCCGAACGCATCGATTACTCGCCGGCCGCGCTCTACAAATATTTCGATTCCAAGGAAGCCCTGTTCAAGGAAATCCGGGAGGGGTTTTTCGAGCGCCTCTTGCGGCGGATGCAGGATGTTTGCACCTCCATTGAGTCGGGCCCCATGCTGTGCACCCGTTGTCTGCGCGCCTACGTGGAGACCGGTCTGGAGCAGCCCGATCATTACCGCCTCGCCTTTGCCGGCTTGAGCGGCGAGCTTGATGTGACCGAGGACACCTATGCCTTCGCCGCCAGCGAGCATCTGCGCCTGATGATCAAGGAGAGCGCGGAGGCGGGCTGGTTCCGCGCGGTGGATCTCGATGTCGCCTCCACCAGCGTGTGGTCGTCGGCGCACGGCCTGACCATTCTGGCCGTGACCATCCCTGACTTTCCCCGCGAAAAGCCGGGCCGGCGCGAGCTGGAGCTGGATGAGCTGATCGCGTTCCACAGCGAAATGATGATGCGGGGCTTGGGGTCCAGGAAACTGATCGAGCTGATGGAAGCCGGCCAGACATTCTGAGACCGCCACTTTTCCAAAATATTTAACACCGTTCACTTTCCGAACGCCGTTTACTGACGTATATTCCCATGCATCAGCGCGGGAGCAGGCGTCATGGCGGGTCGGGTGACAGGTATTTTCAGGGCCGGCGCAAGCCGTCTGGGACTTTCAATCTTGGCGGCTGCGGCCATCGTCGTTGTCGCCGTGATCGCGGTCAGCGCGCTGCGCGGGGCCGATGCAGGCCCCGGCGCCGCCACCACCGCCGAGGCGCTGCCCGTCGAGACCTTCTCAGCGCGCTATCAGTCCGAAGCGGCGATGGAGACGCGCTATCCCGGCCTCATCTCGGCCTGGCGCACCAGTGCGCTGGGCTTTGAAGCGGGCGGGCGGATCGAGGCGGTGGCGGTGCGCGTCGGCGACCGGGTCGCGGCAGGCGACAGCCTCGCCACCCTCGATACCCGTACGCTGGACGCCCAGATTTCCGCCGCCCGCGCCGAAGCGGCCGCCGCTGAGACGCAAGCGGGCCTCGCCCGCGTGACGCTGGAGCGCCAGCAAGTCCTCGTGGATCGCGGCCATATCTCGCCCCCGCGCCTGGATGAAGTCGCCGCCAATGAGCGCGCGGCCCTGTCCAGCGCGGCGGCGGCGCGTGCGAGCGCGCAGGCGCTGGCGGTGCGTCTGGAGCTGGCTTCGCTCACCGCGCCCTTTGACGGGGTCATCACCGCGCGCCATCTCGACGAAGGCGCCATTGCGCCGCCGGGCGCGCCGGTGGTCACGCTGGTGGAGGACGCGCGCCTCGAGATGCGCGTCTCCATCCCGGCGAACGAGGCCGCCCGCATGGAGCCCGGCGCCGCCTACCCGGTGGAGTTTGCACGCGGCCGCACGCAGGCGCGTCTGCGCGCGGTGACCGGCGTGATCGAGCGCGAACAGCGCGCGGTCACCGCCGTGCTGGATCTGGAGGCCGGCGATGGCGCGGTCAGCGGGGCGGTCGGGCGCCTTGTGGTGCGCACCGAACTGGCCGAGCGCGGCTTCTGGGCGCCGGTGACGGCGCTGGCGGAAGGCCGGCGCGGGCTGTGGTCCATGTATGTGCTCGTCCCTGACAATGGCGCTTTCCGCCTGGAGCCGCGCCCGGTGGAGGTGCTGCACGCCGAAGGCGATACGGTGTTCGTGCGCGGCGCCGTCAATGACGGCGACGCGGTGCTGGCCGCCGGCATCAGCCGCGTGGCGCCCGGCCAGCGCGTGCGGCCTGAAAGCGGCGCATCATGACCACGCTGTTTGTGCGCTATCCGCGCCTCATCGTCCTGTCGATCTTTCTGGTGTGCGCGGCGGGTCTGGCGGCGCTGGGCGTGCTGGGCCGTCAGGAAGACCCGTCCCTGACCGAACGGTTCGGCGCGGTGACCATCATCCTGCCCGGCGCTGATGCCGCCCGCATGGAGGCGCTGGTCACAAGGCCAATGGAGGCCGCGCTGATGGAGTTGATGGAGCTGGACGAGGTCCGCTCCATGACCCGCGCCAATGTCTCCCAGATCAGCATCAATATCCGCGAGGATCTCAATGCGAATCGGGGGGAGCAGGCCTGGTCGCTGGTGCGTGACCGGGTGTCGTCCGTGCGCCCGAGCCTGCCCGAAGGCGTCCAGAGCGTGGAGGTCAGCCGTCACTACATGGGCGCGGCGACGCTGGTGGCGGCGCTGCGCTGGCCCGACGGATCGGAAGCCTCGCTGGGCGCGCTGAACCGTCTGGCGCGCGATCTGGAGGACAATCTGCGCAATCTGCCCGGCACCAAGCAAGCTGACGTGTTCGGCGCGCCCGAGGAAGAGGTTCGCGTCATCCTCGATCCTGAATCAGCCGCTTCGCTGGGCCTCAACGCGGCGGACATCGCCGCCTTGCTCGCGCGCTCCGACGCCAAGGTTCCCGCAGGCCGCCTGGCGGGCCAGTCGCTTGATGTGACGGTGGAGGTGGCCGGCGCGGTTGATGATCTTGACCGGCGGCGCTCGGTGCCGGTGGCCGCCGGGCCGGGCGGTTTCCTGCAGCTGGCCGACATCGCCCGCATCGAACGCGGGCTGCGCGAACCGGCTGCGTCGCTGGCCCTGCGCAATAATGAGCGCACAATCCTGGTCGCCGCCTATCTCGAACCAGGCCTGCAGGTGGATGCCTGGGACGCGCGCGCCCAGGCCGCCGTGCGCGCCTTCGCCGCCGCCAATCCGGGCGTCGAGACTGAAATCATCTTCGCCCAGGCCGATTATGTGGTGAACCGGCTCTCCGGCCTCGCCACCAATCTGGGCTTTTCCGCCCTGATCGTGTTCGCGGTCCTGTTCCTCCTGATGGGCTGGCGCAGCGCGCTGATCGTGGGGTCGGCCCTGCCGCTCACCGTGCTTCTGGTGATGGTGCTCATCAATCTCTACGGCTCGCCTCTGCACCAGATGTCGGTGACGGGTCTGGTCGTGGCGCTGGGTCTCCTGATCGATAACGCCATCGTGGTGGTCGATGATTACCGCCTGTTGCGCGCGCGCGGCATGGAGCGGGCTGCGGCAGTGGACAAGGCGGTGCGCACCCTGTTCGGGCCGCTGTTGGCGTCGACCCTGACCACGGTCTTCGCCTTTGCGCCCATCGCCCTCATGCCTGGCGCGGCGGGCGAGTTCATCTCGATGATCGGCGTGTCAGTGATTTTCGCGGTGGGCGCGAGCTTCGTGCTGGCCTTCACGGTGATCCTGGCGCTGGCGGCTGTGTTCGACGACACGGTCCCGGGCCAGGGCCATCGCGGCCTGTTGCGCGACGGGCTGCGCTCAAAGCCGCTGGCCTTCGCCTACCGCAAGGTGCTGGACGCGGTGACCGCCCAGCCGGTGCTGGGCATTGCGCTCGCCCTGATCCTGCCGGTGGCGGGGTTTGCCGCGGCGACCACCTTGCCCGGCCAGTTCTTCCCGCCCACAGAGCGCGACATGTTCCAGGTGCGCCTGGTGCTGCCCGCCTCGATCTCCATCGACCAGACCCGCGCGCGCATCGAGCAGGCCACGCAGATGCTTCACGCCTATGACGGGGTGGAGGAGGTGGTCTGGGTCGCGGGGGCGGGATCGCCGCGCGTCTACTACAACATGATGAACACCGTGCAGGGCCGTCCCAATTTCGCCTCGGGCTTCGTGCGGGCGCGTTCCAAGGAGGCCGCCGAGCGCGTTGTCACCCGTTTCCAGCGCGATGCTCTGATCGCCTTTCCCGACGCCCAGGTGCTGGCCCTGCCGTTTGAACAGGGCCCGCCCACCCAGGCGCCGGTGGAATTGCTGATTGTCGGGCCGGAGTTCGCGGTCCTTGACCGGATCGGGGCGGACATCCGCCGCATTCTGTCCGGCGTACCGGGCGTCACCTATACCCAGGCCAATCTGGAGCTGGGCCAGCCGGTGGCGCGCCTCAATGCCGACGAGGCAGAGGTGGGCCTGGCAGGGCTACGCCTGACCGATCTGGCCTCGCGTCTTCGCGCCGACATTGACGGCGTGCCCGGCGGGTCTGTGCTGGAGGGGGTGGAGGAATTGCCCGTGCGGGTGATCGCCCCGGATGCGCGCCGCAACGCCATTGAGGGGCTGGGCGCCATACCTCTGCCGGGAAGGGGGCCGGGCGGCGAGCTGGCGGGCCTGTCTTCGCTGGGCCAGTTCACCCTGGCGCCGGTGACGGCTGCTATTCCGCGCCTGGACGGCGAGCGCACCAACCCGGTCTACGCCTATCTGGAGCCCTATGTGCTGCCCGCCCCGGTGCTGGCCGAGTTCCAGCGCCGCTTCGCAGACGAAGGAATCGCCCTGCCGCCGGGCTACCGCATCCAGATTGGCGGGGAGGCCGAGACCCAGGGCGAGGCGATGGCCAATCTCATGTCCACGGCCATTCCGCTGCTGATCCTGATCATCGCCTCGGTGGTGCTGGCGTTCAATTCCTTCCGCTATGCCGGGATCATCTTCACCGTCGGCTTCTTGTCAGTGGGGCTGGCCATGTTCGGGGTGTGGATGTTCGGCACGCCGCTGGGCTTCAACGCCATTGTCGGGTCGCTGGGCCTGGTGGGTCTGTCGATCAACGGCTCCATCGTGGTCTTGAGCGCGCTCAAGGCCAATCCGCTGGCGCGCGCCGGCGACCGCGACGCCATCCGCGAAACCGTGGTCGACGCCACCCGTCACATCATCGCGACCACGCTGACCACGATAGGCGGGTTTGCGCCGCTGCTGATTGAGGGCGATTCCTTCTGGCTGCCCTTTGCGGCGGCGGTGGCGGGCGGGGTGGCCGGGTCGGCCGTGCTGGCGCTGATCTTCGCCCCGGCCGCCTTCACGCTGCTGGTGCGGTTTGACCGCAAGGCGCGCGCGGGCGAGCCTGCCCCGGCCATTGCCTGACGAGAGGGCCTGATCAGGGAGACACACCTTGAGCGAACGCCGCCGCGGCCTGTGGACCATCACGTCCGAGCGCCTGGCCTATGAAAATCCGTGGGTGCAGCTGCGCCACTACGAGGTGCGCCAGCCTGACGGCGCGCCCAGCGTCTATGGCGTGTTCGAGCCGCGCAATCTGGCCATCGGCGTGGTGCCGGTGTTCGCGGACGGAACCACAATGCTGGTGGGTCAGCACCGCTTCGCGCTGGACGCCTGGAGCTGGGAGCTGCCTGAAGGCGGCGGCGCGCGCGATGTGGATCCGCTGGAAACCGCACAGCGCGAGCGGCAGGAGGAAACCGGGCTGACGGCCAAAAACTGGCGGCATCTGGCCGACTACGATGTCTCCAATTCGGTCACGACAGAGCGCGCTGTCGGCTTCATCGCCTGGGACCTTGAAGCGGGCGAGCCGGACCGCGAGGGCGCGGAGGCCGATATGCAAATGCGCCGCGTGGGCTTGCAGGAGGCCCTCGCCATGGCCATGTCAGGCGAAATTCGCGACGGCTTCACCCTGACGCTGCTCGCCGCCGCCGACTATGCTGCGCGCCACGGTCAGCTGGAGCCTGACCTGGCGCGTGCTATCCTGACCGGATCCACAGCGCCGAAAGGGGCGTAAGCGTCATGGCCGCCGACACCAACCCCGCCGCCACTTCAACCGACAATCTGCGCCCGATCCAGTCGGGCATGGGCCAGGTCTGGTCGCGCCTGCGCTTTGACGCCGCGTCTGCGGCGGCCGAGGAGCCGATGCTGGCCAGCATGCTCAATGCGGCGGTGCTGCGCCATGACAGCTTCCCTGAAGCCCTGGCTCACCGTGTGGCCGAGAAAATGGCCGACGCCCAGCTCGACGCGCTGCAAATGCACCATATCGCCCGCGCGGCCTTCGCCGCCGCGCCGGCCATCGCCGAAGAAGCCGCGCGCGACATGCTGGCGGTGGACGAGCGCGACCCGGCGGTGCGTTCCTTCCTCCAGCCCTTCCTGTATTTCAAGGGCTTCCATGCCCTGCTGTGCTACCGCGTGGCCCACTGGCTGTGGCGTGAGGGGCGCGAGACGCTGGCCTTCCATCTTCAAAGCCGGATGTCGGAACGCTTCGGCGTGGACATCCACCCGGCGGCGCGCCTGGGCAGCGGCATCATGATCGACCACGCCACCTCGGTCGTCATCGGCGAGACGGCGGTGGTGGGCGATGACGTGTCCATCCTGCACGAGGTGACGTTGGGCGGTACGGGCGCGGAATCGGGCGACCGCCATCCCAAGATCGGGCGCGGCGTGCTGATCGGCGCCGGCGCCAAGGTGCTGGGCAATATCAAGGTGGGCGAAGCCGCACGGATCGCCGCCGGCTCTGTGGTGCTCCAGGACGTGGCCGAGCGCTGCACGGTGGCGGGCGTGCCCGCCCGGCCTGTCGGCGGGCCGTGCGCCGAACCGTCGCGCACCATGGACCAGACTTTCACGGACGAAGACTGAGAGCGCCGGTGTTGCGCCGCGCGCCGATCCGGCTAGGGTGCGCGCAAATCACCCCCTCATGCCCTGCACCCACCGGAGACACCTGCCATGGCCGCGCCCGTTTTCACCCAGTCCGAAGCCTTCAAGGTCCAGGCCTTCCTGCGCCTGAAGCTGAACCCGGAACTGAAAGTGCAAATCCGCAACCGGCCCGACGAGTGCGCCGAGATTTATATCGGCGCCGAGTGCCTGGGCGTCGTCTCCAAGAATGTGGAGGAGGGCGAAACCTCCTACTCGTTCGAGATCACCATTCTGGACATTGATCTGGAATAGGTTGCCTGCCGGACGCCTGCGACGCGGCAGGTCGACTCCAGTCCAGCCGTGAGCGCCGGCTCCCTCCCCTTGAGGGCTTTCTATTTTGGACCGGGTTTGTCGGATCGGGGTGAAGCGGGCCTGTCTCTTCTCCCTCCCCCACCGGGGGAGGGCCGGGGTGGGGGGCATGCAGCTTCAGTCACCTGCACGTCACCCGTCACCACCTCACACCCCACCCCGTCAGACGCCTTCGGCGTCTGACCCCGCTCAAGGGGAGGGAATAAGTGCTCAAGGCTCAAATACGATGGCCTTGCCCCGAGGGGGCGGGAGTGCTGATTGAACCGGCTTCACCTGACCGCGGCAAACCTGTTCGAATGCAGTGGTCCTGCACGCCGTTTCAGCGCCCCGCGGCCGCGTTAAAACCACCCCCTTTCAGAGCACTTCGAGCATCGAGGCGACCAGCGGGTGGCGCACGATGTCTTCGGGCTTGAGATGTACGACGCCGATATTCTCCACCTCTGCGAGGCGTTCGGAGATCGGCTTGAGGCCGGAGAGTTCGGGAAGCAGATCGGTCTGGGCCGGGTCGCCGGTCACCACCATGGTGGAGTTCCAGCCCAGCCGCGTGAGCAGCATTTTCAGCTGGGCGTAGGTGCAGTTCTGCGCCTCGTCGACCACCACGAAGGCGTTGTTGAGCGTGCGCCCGCGCATGTATCCGATGGGCGCGATCTCGATCAGGCCTTCAGCCATCAGCGATTTGAGGCGTTTGGGGCTGAGCCGGTCTGATAATGCGTCATAGAGCGGGCGCAGATAGGGGGCGAGTTTCTCCTCCATGGCGCCGGGCAGGAAGCCGATGGATTCGCCGGCCTCCACAGCCGGCCGCGACAGGACGATGCGTCCGATATCGCCGGCTTCCAGCGCTTCGACCGCCTTGGCGACGGCCAGATAGGTCTTGCCCGTGCCGGCCGGCCCCAGCGCCAGAACGAGGTTATGCGCGTCAATCGAGTCCATCAGGACCGCCTGGCCTTCCGAGCGGGGTTTGACCGACTTGATATAGCGCTGGTCGCGCATGGGCTCGGTCTCGTCCGGGCTCCATCCCGTTCCCGGGAAGAGCGCTCGGACTTTCTCCTCTTCATAGGCTTCGGCGTTGAATCCGCCCTGACGGCGTTTGACGGCTCGCTTGCCCATTTCAGGCCCTCCAATTGGCAAGAAAAAACCCCTCGCGCGGGTGCGGAGGGGTGATGGATGCGGCGCATTCAAGGGTGCGGACCGGGGCCGGCGCGACAAACGGCGGCGGGGCGACCCGATTTGGTGGTGCGGATGGCATAGGCCCTCCTTTCCAGCATCCCGCCGCAGGGTTCTCCTGCGGGCGAGGCGAATCGCGCCCTTGATCGCGAATCGCACTCACAGTCTCATCCTAGGACAGTGAATGAAGTATGAGTCACTGCTTCACTGACATGTCGCAAAACTGCGGCGCCGCAGACACAGCCGTAGACACACGCATTTTCAAGGAGACCGGCCCATGACCCTTTACGCACTCGGCGAAGACACGCCGCAGATCAGCCCCGACGGCGCCTGGGCGGCGCCCGATGCGGCGCTGATCGGCAAGGTCACCTTGATGCGCGGCGCCTCGGTCTGGTTCGGCGCGGTGCTGCGCGGCGATAATGAAATGATCACGCTGGGCGAGAACGCCAATGTCCAGGACGGGGCGGTGCTGCACACCGATATGGGCTTTCCCCTGACGCTGGCGCGCGGGGTGACGGTGGGCCATAATGCCATGCTGCACGGCTGCACGGTGGGCGATTATTCGCTGATCGGCATTGGCGCCACGGTGCTCAACGGCGCGAAGATCGGCAAAAACTGCATTATCGGCGCCCACGCCCTGATCACCGAGGGCAAGGAGATTCCTGACGGCTCGGTGGTGATGGGCGCGCCGGGCAAGGTGGTCAAACAGATTGAGGACGGCGTGGCCGAACTCCTCAAAGCCAGCGCCGACCATTATGTCGAGAACGCCGCGCGCTATGCCCGCGATCTGAAGCCCGTTGGCTAAAGCGGTGAGCCAAGGGGGAGGGGCGATGGCGCGCAGCGATGTCCTGATTATCGGCGCCGGATTGTCCGGCCTCCACGCCGCGCGGCTTCTGTCCGACGCGTTCGAGGTCCGCGTGCTGGAAGCGCGTGAACGTCCCGGCGGGCGGGCGCTAGCCCATGCCTTCGCCAACGGCGACACGGTGGATCTGGGTGGCCAGTGGGTGGGTCCGGGGCAGGACCGGCTCTACGCCCTGATCGAGGCCATGGGCGCGCGCACCTATCCTTTGTGGGATGAGGGCGATCATCTGGTGGCGCTGGACGGTCGGCTGCGCCGGTATCGCGGAACCATCCCCTCGCTTCCCATCCATGTCCTCCTGGACCTCAACCGCCTGCTCGGCCGCTTTGAGGCGATGGCCAAACAGCTCGATCCGGCCCGGCCCTGGGCGCACCCGAAAGCTGAAGACTGGGACCGGCAAACAGTGGGCGAGTTCATGGCGCGCACCGGCTTCACGGCGCGCGCCAAAGAGATGTTCGCCATCGCCATCGGGGCGGTGTTCTGCGCCGAACCGCATGAGCTGTCCCTGCTGCACGCCCTGTTCTACGCCCGCGCCGGGCGCTCGCTGGAGGCGTTGATCTCGGTGGATGGCGGCGCCCAGCAGGACCGGGTGCATGGCGATATGGGCGGGCTCGCGCGCGCGATGGCCGACAGCCTGGGCGGGGCGGTCACCTATGACGCGCCGGTGCAGGCCCTGCGCTGGGGCGGTGACGGCGTCACCGCGCAGACGTCGGCGGGTGAATTCTCCGCCCGCCGCGCCATTCTGGCCCTTCCGCCCAATCAGGCGCTGGGCATCCGCTTTGATCCGCCTTTGCCGGCGGCGCGCGACGCGCTGTGGCGGCGCATGCCGGCGGGCGCCTGCATCAAATGCGTGGCCCAGTACGACCGCCCCTTCTGGCGCGAGGCGGGAGTGTCGGGTCAGTCCGTCGGCGGACCCGGTCCGGTGCGCGTGACCTTCGACAATACGCAGGCCGGGCGCGAAGCGGGCCAGCTTTTGGGCTTCATCGAGGGTGATGCGGCGCGGATCTGGTCAGGACGCGACCCGATGGAGCGCCGCGCCGCCGTGCTGGAGAGTTTCGCGGCCGTGTTCGGGGACGCGGCGCGCCATCCGGTGGACTATGCCGATCAGGACTGGATGGCCGAACCCTATACCCGCGGCTGCTACGCCGCCTTCATGGGGCCGGGCGTGTGGACGAGTCTCGGCTCTCACCTGCGCGACCCCATCGGTCCGATCCATGTGGCCGGAACGGAAACCGCCCGCGACGGCTATGGCTATTTCGAAGGCGCGCGGGAAGCGGCGCAGCGCGCGGCAGGCGAGGTGAGGGCGGCGCTTAGCCCGCTGACGTGACGGTTACCTGCGCGGGCTGATCGGCCCGGATGCGGGGACGCACGACGATTTCCACATCCTGATCGAGCGCGGTCAGCACGCGCAGCAGCCGCTCGACGGAATATCCCTTCATCCGCCCGCGCAGAATGTTGGACAGATCAGGCTGGGCGAGGCCCGCCAGCGCCGCCGCCGCCGTCTGGGTCAGGCCGCGCGCCTCAAGCACCCGCTTGATCTCGATGACAATGTCGGCCTTGAGCTGATGATCGGCCGCATCGGGCAGCCCGATATCGGCAAAGATGTTGCGGCTTTCGTGGATGGCTTCGGTCATGGGGTTTTGTCCTGGGTCCATCGGGCGTGGTGGTCGCGCGCCGCCTGGAGGCGGGTGCGTATCAGAGCGAGGTCGCGTGGCGGTGTGGCGATGCCGCGTTTGGATTTTTTCTGGAAGCAGTGGAGCACATACACCGCTCCGGCCAGTTGCACCGTGTAGACGGCGCGCCAGGTGTCTCCATCATGATCGTCCATCACCTCCAGCACGCCCGCGCCCGAGAAGCCTTTCAACGGCTTGGCGTCACGTGACTTGAGACCGCGTTGCGCCTCGTACAGCGCCAGCCCGACGGTTTGCCGCACCGGCTCCGGAAATGATCTGAGATCATCAAGGCTGGCGCCGATGAAGAAACAGGGCCGGACTTCACTGACAGGCGTCATCATAGTTGTTCCGCTATAATCAGGCAAGCTCGCGGCGCTTGGCCCCTAATCCCCCTCCAGCCAGAGCACCACCACCGCGCCGTCATCGGTGCGAGGGCCCAGCCTCACCCCGTCCCGGGTGGTGGCCAGCGCCTGGCCGTCGCCGCCCATATCCCACAGCGATCCGCGCTGGAAGGCGGTGATGCCCGCTTCCGCTCCCGCAGCCGTCAGGCG
>JAIUMW010000082.1 GCA_022565365.1 Oceanicaulis sp. | reverse complement strand
GCGGCGAAACTCATCTGGAACCCGGCATGGATCACGCTTTCGGGCGCGATCAGCAGCACGGCCAGCGCCGCCAGCGCCAGCGAGCGCAACGAGAAGGCCCGCCGGTCTATCAGCACGCCGATCAGCACCACCCAGGCCATGATCCAGGCGCGCTGGGTCGACACAGCCGCGCCGGACAGGATGAGGTAGGCGGTCGCGGCGAGGATGGCGATCAGGGCGGCGGGCTTGCGCGGATCATGGGCGCGCGCCAGCGGCTCGATGCTCGCCAGCATGAAGCGCACCGCGAAGAATACGCCGCCGGCGAACAGCGCCATGTGCAGGCCCGATATCGCCAGAATATGCCCCAGCCCCGACAGGCGCAGCGCCTCGGCGTCGGCCTCGCTGACCCCGGCGCGCTCACCAGTCAGCAGGGCGGCGGCCACGGCGCCCGTGCGCTCGCCCGCGACGGCTTCCACCCGCTGGGCGAGGCGCCATCGCAGCCCGGCCCGCCACCGATTGAAGCCGCCGCCTTCCACCTGAACCGGCTCCAGCGCGGCGATGGCATAACCGGTCAGCGCGACTGAATCGAACCAGGCCGCGCGCCCGCCATCATATCCGCCCGGCGCGGCGGGGCCGGACGGGCGGCTTAGCACCGCGCGCACCCGCACGCCGTCGCCCGGCGCCAAATCACCAATTCCAGCGCGCACCCGGATGCGCTGGGGTGGATCGTCGGCGCCCTCCATCGCCGTCACCCGGATGCGCAGGCGCGGCCGCGAGCCGCCGCGCTCCACCGCCTCGATCCAGCCCTCCACGGCGACGGCGCGCCCGGATATCTCCAGCGGCGGCGGGGCGGTCCGCTCGGTGCGCAATTGTGCGTGGGCCAGGCCAAACACAAATACAGAGGTGAGAATGAGGACGTAGAGAATGACGGCCCGGCTGCGCGCCACAACGCCTGCCGCCAGCAGCACCGCCGCCAGCCCCATCAGGGCGCGCGCGGCCCAGGCGGGTGGTTCCTGCGGCAGGGCGAAATACGCCGCCGCGCCCGCCGCCAGCGCACAGGGCAGCCAGAGGATCAGGCGCGAGGGATCGGGCGTGCTGAAGCCTGCAGGGGCGCCCAGCACGGCCACAGCGCTGCGCTCCCAGAAACCGGGCGTGCGCCGGGAGGGATCAAAGACCGCATCCACAGGCGCGAGTTTTGCGCCTGCAGCGGGTTTGGCGCAATACGCGTTCGCGCGTAGCGCGAGCCGGTCAGGCTTTGGCGAAGAAGCCCTTCATGGCGCGCGCCGCCTGACGGATGCGCTGCTCGTTCTCCACCAGCGCCAGGCGCACATGGGTGTCGCCGCGCTCGCCAAAGCCCAGACCCGGCGCCACCGCCACATCGGTCTCTTCCAGCAGGCGCTTGGCGAACTCCACCGAGCCCAGATCGGCGAAGGCTTCCGGGATCGGCGTCCAGGCGAACATGGTCGCCGGCGGGCTGGGAATGTTGAAGCCGATCCGGCCGAAGCTCTCCACCATGACATCGCGGCGCTTGCGATAGGTCAGGCGCGCCGCCTCCACCCCGTCCTGGGGACCGTCGAGCGCCGCGACGGCGGCGATCTGAATCGGCGTGAAGGCGCCATAGTCGAGATAGGATTTCACGCGTTTGAGCGCCTCGACCAGGCGCGCGGAGCCGGCCGCGAACCCGATGCGCCAGCCCGGCATGGAATAGGTCTTGGACATGGAGGTGAACTCCACCGCCACGTCGCGCGCGCCCTTAACCTCCAGGATGGAGGGCGGCGGCCCGCCATCAAACCAGATATCGGCATAGGCGAGATCGGAGATGATGACCAGGTTATTGGCCTTGGCGAGCTTGACCGCCTCCTCATAGAAATCGAGGCCGACCACCCGCGCGGGGGGGTTGGAGGGGAAGTTCAGCACCAGGGCGGACGGCGCAGGGATGGAGCGTTTGCACGCCAGCGCCACATCGCGCAGGAAATGCTCCGGATTCTCAAACCCCACCGGGCGAACCGCCGCGCCGGCGATGATGAAGCCGAACATATGGATGGGATAGGACGGGTCGGGCACCAGAATGACGTCGCCCGGCGCCGTGATCGCCTGGGCAAGGTTCGCCAGCCCCTCCTTGGAGCCCAGCGTGACGCACACTTCGGTCTCGGGATTGAGCGCCACATTGAACCGGCGCTCGTAATAGCGCGCCAGCGCCCGGCGCAGGGACGGCAGGCCCTGGCTGGCTGAATAGCGGTGCGCGCGCGGATCAGCGGCGACCTCTTTGAGCTTGTCGATGATGTGGGCGGCTGGCGGCAGGTCCGGATTGCCCATGCCGAAATCGATGACGTCGCGCCCGGCCTTGCGGCTGGCGGCCTTCATCCGGTTCACTTCCGCAAACACGTAAGGCGGCAGGCGCCGCTCCCGGTAATACAGTTCGGTCGGGGACGCGGTCATGGAAGGGTCCGGTTGCTGCGCTGCCACAAGAGCGCCCAGCATTCAGCGTCAACGCCGCGCCCGTCAATGGCGCAAAGCGGCGGGGGCTATTCGTCCCTCGCCCGGAACACCCCGCTCACCGGGGCGTGGCGGTAGGCGATGCGCATGACGGTGCGCGAGACCGGCTCGGCGACGGTCAGCATGTGGAAGGCGTTGGCGTGGATGATGGTCTCGGGCGAGGTGAGAATGCCCACATGCCCCGGCCAGAACATCAGGTCTCCGCGCTGCAGCCCGCCGAGCTCCTCATCAATCTCCACCTCGTCCCAGTGGGCGCTGGCCCAGGCTTCCTGGTCGCCGCTATCGCGCGGGACCATCACGCCGGCGCGCTCCAGCGCGGTCTGGACAAGGCCCGAGCAATCCAGCCCCAAACTCTCCTTGCCGCCCCATTGATAGGGCGTGCCGGCAAAGCGCTCGGCCACGGCGGCGTAATCGTCTTCATGGGCGCCCAGAGGCGCCAGATGACTTTCAAAAACCCAGCCAAGGCGTTGGGCTTCAATGAATTTCCCGCTGCGCGATCCGGCGGAGACTTTAGCGTTCATGGAGATCAGAAAGCGCGGCGCAGACTTCAGGTCCGGCTCTGAGAACACATAGGTGCGCAGCACCGAGACGGTGTGGGTGGGGATCAGAACCGGCGCGGACAGGGCCTCCATGGCCACCCAGCCGCGATAGCCGTCGAGGCGCGACACGCCCTCGCCCCAGCCGTTCTCCTCACGCTCGACATGAAACATCTCGCCGGCCAGAAGCTGGCTGAGCTGCTCGGCATCGTCCTCGGGCGCCCTGCGGATCGGAGCGACGCCGGACGTGACCTGGAAATCCGTCATCGCCTAACCCTTGTAACGTTGTTTCAGGAAGTGCCAGAGGGCGCGCCCGCCCAGCAATTCACCGCCCGCCGGGCGCCCGGGCCGGGCCGACGGGTTCCATCCATAAATGTCGAAATGCGCCCAGGCGCGCGCGTCGCGCGCAAAGCGGCGCAGGAACAGGGCCGCGGTCACCGAGCCGGCGAACTTGCCGCCTGTGTTGGAGATGTCCGCGATGGGGCTGTCGAGCAGGGCGTCATACCCCTCCCACAACGGCATCGGCCAGACCGGGTCGTCCACCCCCTGCCCCGCCGCGACAACGCCATCGCGCACCGCCTGATCATCGGTGTAGAGCGGCGCCAGTTCCGGCCCCAGCGCAACACGCGCCGCGCCGGTCAGCGTGGCCATGTCCACCACCAGATCGGGGTCAAACTCGATGGCCCGCGTCAGCGCGTCGGCCAGCACCAGGCGCCCTTCAGCGTCGTTGTTGCCAATCTCCACCGTCAGGCCCTTGCGTGAGCGCAGCACGTCGCCAGGCCGGAAGGCGTTGCCGGAAATGGCGTTCTCCACCGCCGGGATCAGCACGTGCAGGCGCACCGGCAAGCGCGCATCCATGATCATGGATGCTACCCCCATGACGCTGGCCGCTCCGCCCATATCCATCTTGAAGATCAGCATGCCGTCGCCGGGCTTGATGTTCAGCCCGCCGGAATCAAAACATACCCCCTTGCCCACAAGGGCCAGGCGCGGATGGCTGTCCTCGC
This sequence comes from Oceanicaulis sp., assembly GCA_022565365.1. Classification (GTDB taxonomy): domain Bacteria; phylum Pseudomonadota; class Alphaproteobacteria; order Caulobacterales; family Maricaulaceae; genus Oceanicaulis. Next base: position 7,492 of record JAIUMW010000082.1, on the reverse strand, counting down.
CCCAGTGCAACTCGATCAGGCGCGGCGCATCGGTGGAGGCGCGGCCCACGGCGTGGATCAGCGGATAGCTCTGCTTGATGAGATCATCTCCGGCGATAACGCTCACCTGCGCCCCGAACCGGGCGGCCAGCCCGCGCACGGCGGCTTCGAGATGGCTGGGCAGCATGTCGCCGGCGGGGGTATTGATCAGATCGCGCGTCAGCATCGCGCCCAGCGCCACCCGCGACGCCTCGGCCCGGTCTGCGCCCGCAGGCGGGATCAGCCGCGCGCCGGCGCGCCGGGGCGCCTTATAGCGGGTGAACTGATAGGCGCCCAAAGCGAACGCGGTGGCGAACACCGTCGGGTCCCACCCATCGGGCAAATTCTCAAAACGCCAGTCGCCCTCGGGCAGGGCGAGCGCCGCGCCGGCCGCATCGAACGGGCTTGAGCCCGGCCCGGCGCCCACCAGTGCGTCTGCGCCGGAGCCCGGCGGCAGGATCACGACCTGGCTTGGCCCGGCTTCAAACCCGCAATCGACAGCATGGGCGCGCGCAGCGTCCGGCAAGCCGGCCAGCGTGTCAGCCAGCGTGTGCGCCGTCACCAGCCGCGCCAGGCGGCCTGAAGCGGACGCATCGGCGAACAGGTCTTGGGTCTCGGTCATGCAAGCCATTCCATATCGGCTGGGGCGCGCCAGTCGTTAACGGGTTCTTGACCGGCGCGCGTGAGTACTGGGCGCTTAAAGCGCTGGTTAAGAGGTAAAGCATGCGCGCGCCCGTATCCGCAATCGCCCTTGTAAGCCTTGTCCTGACCGGCTGCGGCGCTACGAGCGGCACGCGGCTGACGCCCCAGGAAGAATCGCTGTCCGAGACCATGCAGGCGCGCTCGCTGGCGCCGGCGACGGCCGATGAGCGCGCGGCGATCCGTAACCAGGACCTGCTGACCCAGTCGGCCTTCTGGGCCGAAGCCTATCAGATGAACCCGGCCGACCGCGAAGCGGCGCTGGAGCTCGCCACCATATTGCGCCGCCTGGGCGGGTCTGTGCGCGCCGCCGAGATCGCGCGCCAGTCCCTCGCCCTTTATCCCGACGATATCGGGCTGCTGACCCAATACGCGCTGGCCCAGACCGCATCAGGTCAGGGCGCCCAGGCGGTAGAGTCCTTCAATCGCGTGCTGCAATCACGCCCCGATGACTGGCGCATCTACAACGCCTATGGCGTGGCGCTGGAGCAGGCCGGGCGCAGCGAGCGGGCGCGCGCACGCTTCATGGAAGCGCTGGCGCTCAATCCGGGTGAGCCGGCTATCCTGACCAATCTGGCCATGACCCACATGCTGGCGGGCGATCCCGAAGAGGCCGAGCGCCTGTTGCGCCAGGCCGTCGACCATGACCGCGCCACGCCGGAATCGCGCCAGAATCTCGCCCTCGCCCTCGCCCTTCAGGGCCGGTTCGACGAAGCCGAAACCATCGCCCGCAGCGATCTGCCCGCCAACATGGCCGCCGAGAACATGGATTTCGTGCGCGCCCTGATGCGCTCCCCGCGCAGCTGGGACCGCTTGCGCGAAGCCGAACTGCGCGGCCGGTGAGCTAGGCTTTCGGGGTATCGCCGCCCGCAACCGGCGACGTATCAGAACTCAGCGGATGCCCCGCCGGTATAGCCCCTTCAGGCAGGCGGTCAGGCTGCACGATCCCGAATGAAATGATCAGCTTGGCCGCTTCCTCAATGGTCAGGTCGAGCTTGACCGCCTTGGACCGCGGCACGAAGAGCAGAAAGCCGGACGTCGGGTTGGGCGTTGTCGGGATGAACACGCCGATCACCTGTTCGCCCTGGCCGACCACCTGGCGGATCACGCCGCGTCCCTCGGACGCCACGAACGCCCCCGCATAGCTGCCCGCCATCGGATACTCCACCAGCACCACCTCCTTGAAGGAGTGCTGCTGGCCCTGGAACACCGTCTCGATGATCTGTTTCAGCGCGCCATAGATATTGCGCACGAAAGGCAGGCCGTTCACCAGCCGCTCGCCAATGGCGATGAGCGTGCGGCCCATAATATTCGCCGCCAGCGCGCCCAGAAGCGTCAGCGTCAGGATCGCGATCAACACACCCATGCCCGGAATGGCGAAGGGCAGATAGCTTTCCGGATTGTACTGGGCCGGGATGAGCGGCTTGATCGTACGGTCAATGAAGCTGACCACCGTGACGATCAGCCAGATGGTGATCGCCAGCGGGGCCGCCACAGCGACGCCTGCGATAAATCGGGTGCGAAGCCAGCGCAGCACGGTTCAGGGCCTCCTTGGCGGGCGTGACGGGTTATGATGATGTGCTTTGAGGCTTTGGCCAAATCATGGCCGCACTTGCCCAGGGAGGCCGGGAGGGCTTAGCTGTCGCCCATGACCTCAGCCCCGTCCGTCCCGCCTGTCCGCCGCTGGTTCTGGCGCCTCCTGCTGGCCGGGATCGCGCTGTTCGTCCTTTTGAGCGTGGCCTCCGCCTGGATCATGCGCGAGCAGATTTTCCAGACATTTCTCGATCCCGGCATTCCGTTCCAGACCTATGAACGTCCGCCCGCGCCCGATTACGCCCGCGCCGACGCCTGGGCCGTGCGCCCCGCCAGCGCGCCTGAGGACCCCGAGACGCCTGCGGTCTTCTTTGTGCATCCCACCACCTATGAGGGCGGCGCACACTGGAATGCGCCCTATGACCGGCCTCAGGAAGCCGGGGTGATCGCACGCTCGGCCCTGCCCAATTTCGCCGCGCCCTTCATGGTGAATGATGCGGCCCTCTATGCCCCGCACTACCGTCAGGCGGCGCTTTACACCTTCCTGAACAATCGCGAGGACTCGGTGCAGGCGCGCCTGATGGCGTTCGAGGATGTGCGCGCGGCCTTTGACGCGTTCGAGGATGCGATCGGCCCGGACCGGCCTTTCATCATTGCAGGGGCCGGCCAGGGCGCCAGTCATGCGCTGGGCGTTCTGATCCACCATGTCGCGCCCAACCCGGACATGCGTGCGCGCCTGGCGGCGGCCTATCTGATGGAGACGTCTGTGCCGCTGGACCTGTTCTCAGGGCCGCTTGCCGACCTGCCGCCCTGTCACCGGCCCGGCGATGTGCGCTGCGTCATCGCCTGGGCGGCGGCGCGGTCTGACGAGCGCGGACGCATCGAGGCGATCACCCAGCGCGCCAGGGCCTGGGATGCGCAAGGCGAGCTCGCGCCCGTGACCGGACGCTCGCTGCTATGCGTCAATCCGGTTCTGTGGACCACGGCGGAGGACTACGCCCCGGCCCGGCTGCATCGCGGCGGCGCGGCGGCTGACGGGCTGGACCTGACCGACACGCCCTCTCCCATGGCCGGTCAGACCGGCGCCCAGTGCCAGGCCGGCGTGCTGATGATTGATCAACCACGCACCCGCGCCCTGCGCCGGCCATCGCGCGTCGGCGAGGACCGGCGCACCCCGACCTCGAACCTGTTCTACATGGATATCCGCATCGACGCGGAGCGCCGTCTGAACACGGTAGGCGCCCTGCTGGCCGAAGAGCGCCGCTGGGCCCCGCCACTGGAAGAGATCGAGGAGATCGAGGTGGCGCCGGTAGTGCCGATGCGCGGGGGCTAGCTACCCGCCGCGCGAAAATCATTCAGCGCGCCGGACAGTGCGTAATCGTGAGCGCCGACGGTTTCAAAGCGGGATTCGGCTTCAGTGCGGAAGGCGTTGATCAGATAGCGGATGGCGCGCGAGCGATTGGTGTCCACCAGCACCTGCAGGATCGGATTGCGAAAATGATAGCGGATCCAGAAATCCACCAGCGTCGATCCGTCATGCAGCTTGTGAAACCGCCACTGGTTGGCCAGATCGTCGAACGGGCCTGACAGATAATCCACATCAATGCGGCGCTCGGGCCGGTTCAGCAAGACCCGTGTCGTGAAACGCTCGCGCACAAAACGGAAGCGCACACGCGCCTCGGCGTCGAGCTCGCCCACCCCGGCGGTCACGTCCTCACGCATCACGCGCATGGCGCTGATCAGGGGAATGAAGCGCGGATAGGCGCGCACATCGCTCACCAGATCGAAGAGATCATCGGGTCTGTGGCGTAGCCGCAGGCGTTCGACGTGCTCCGCTGACACAGGTCTAGACCGCTCGCCCCGAGGCCAGCGCCGCCGCGCGCGCGGCGCGCAGGCGCTGGAAGTCCTCTCCGGCGTGATAGCTGGACCGGGTCAGCGGCGAAGCCGACACCATCAGGAACCCCTTGGCGCGGGCGATGGTCTCATAGCCCTTGAACTCGTCGGGCGTGACATAGCGCTCCACCGCCGCATGCTTGCGGGTCGGCTGCAGGTATTGGCCGATGGTCAGGAAGTCCACGCCCGCCGAGCGCATGTCGTCCATCACCTGCATGACCTCTTCCTTCGTTTCGCCCAGGCCGACCATCAGGCCGGACTTGGTGAACTGGGACGGGTCACGCTCCTTCACCCGCTCCAGAAGGCGCAGCGAATGGTAATAGCGTGCGCCGGGGCGGATGGAGAGATAAAGCCGCGGCACGGTTTCCAGATTGTGGTTGAACACGTCCGGGCGCGCATCGATCACCGCTTCAGGGGCGCCGGTCTTGCGCAGGAAATCGGGGGTCAGAATCTCGATGGTGGTCTTGGGCGTCGCGGCGCGGATGGCGGCGATCACGTCTGCAAAGTGACGCGCGCCGCCATCGGCCAGGTCATCGCGGTCCACCGAGGTGATCACCACATGCTCCAGCCCCATGGTCGCGGTGGCTTCGGCCACGCGGCGCGGCTCGTCGGCGTCCAGCGCGGCCGGCATGCCGGTCTTCACATTGCAGAAGCTGCAGGCGCGCGTGCAGGTGTCGCCCATAATCATGAAGGTGGCGTGCTTTTGCGACCAGCATTCGCCGATATTGGGGCAGCCGGCCTCCTCGCACACCGTGACGAGGTTGTTGTCCTTCACCAGCTTGCGGGTTTCGGCGAACACGTCGCCAGCGGGCGCACGCACGCGAATCCAGTCCGGCTTGCGCAGAACCGGCGGGTCTTCACGCGTCTGCTTTTCCGGATGGCGCTGGGCGCGGGCGGTGCGGGCGTCGATGAGCGTGGTCATGGCGCGGAAGATGGACCTCGCGCGCCCTGCGTTCAAGCGCGCCCTGCTGAAAACATGCGCCGCCGCGCCGGTGTGGCGCAGCGGCGCTTTGATGTGACGGCAGATCAGACCGCGTCGGCCGCGTCAGCCGGACCGCTTTCCAGGCCCTTGAGCGATTCGCGCCCGAAAATCGCCAGCGTCCAGGCGCCCAGGCCGATGCACAGCACCGCCGGCAGGATAATGAAGCCGAGCACCGGTATCGCGCTCAGCGCGATGATCGCAATGATCGCCAGGAAGAGCGACGCGACGCGAAGTCCCAGCCCGGCACGCCCGCCCTTCCGGTTCATGACAGCGTCCCCGATCACCACGCCGCCGAAGGCAAAGGCCAGGAAGTAGAGGATCGGCGCCGCGAGGATCAGCAGCAGTCCCAAAGGAATACCGATGATCGTGATCATCAACAGGACCATGAGCGTGGTAATCAGCACTGGCGACATGGCCAGCACCACCAGGCCCAGAAAGCCCGAAACCCAGGGACGGCGGCGGAAGGCCAGCGCGACCGCGGCCACACCCTTGGGAGCAATCACCGAGGCCAGGAAGCCCAGCATGAAGGCGCTGGCGCCCAGCACGCCCCCGAGCGCCCAGGGCGACGGCATGAAGTGCAAGGATACATTACGATGGGACCTGCGGTCTTCGACAAACGGCGCTTCGATATAGGTAAGCTCGCCCATCACCGCGCCGTCAGCGACGCGCGGCCGGTTGGGGGCGCGCACCGTGACCGGACCTTCGATTCGCGCGCTGGCGGCGAAGCTGACATCGCGTCCGGCAATGTCCAGCGGCCCGTTGACGCTGCCGCTAATGCGCACATCGCGCGCCGACAGCTTCCCTCCACGGCCCAGCGCGCCGTCGATGATGATCTCCCGGCCGGCGAGATCGACCTCGCCGGAGACACCGGCCTCGCGCCCGATGCTGATGAGGGCGCCGCGCGCATTCATCTCACCAGCAATCAGGCTCAGCACAGTGATATTGGCGCCAGCGGCGTCGAAATCGCCGCCCACAGGTCCATCCAGCGTGATATTCGCGGCAAATCCGGACACATCGCCATGGACAGGGCCAGAGACCGTGACGTTGGCTGCGGCCATGTCGAGATCGCCGCCGATCTCAGCGCTGGTGAAAAAATCGGCTGAGGCCACCGAGACCGAGCCGCCGACCCGGCCGGTCAGCCGGACATTGGCGCCGGCGATGCCGATATCGCCGCGTTCATCCAGATCCAGTTGCAGATTACCGCCAACATATTGCGCCGAGGCCGGGCCGGCCAGCAGCGCGGCGGCGGCCAGGGCGGCCAGCATCATCGACTTGAGCATTGCGTTCATGGGCGTCTCTCCTCGTCCGGTTCCGCCCCCCGTCCGGGCCGGCCTTTTGGCCTGGCGTCGGGACCGGTCCGGCGGCAGTCTCTTGTATGGGACCAACCATATCGAAACTCGATAACATATCGAAACTCGATATCAAAGAGATATTTTCCGAATAACGATAAATTTATCTGACAGCCATGCGTCTCGTGCGTCCGCCCCTGCGGCTAGAAGTGCAAAGCCCGCCCGTAGGCGTCCAGCACGCTCTCATGCATCATCTCGCTCAGCGTGGGGTGCGGGAAGATGGTGTGCATGAACTCGGCCTCTGTCGCTTCCAGCGTCTTGCCCACCGCGAAGCCCTGAATCAGCTCGGTAACCTCCGCGCCGATCATGTGAGCGCCCAGCAGCTCGCCTGTTTTGGCGTCAAAGATGGTCTTGATCAGGCCCTGATCCTCGCCCAGCGCAATCGCCTTGCCGTTACCCACAAAGGGGAAGCGCCCGATCTTGAGTTCGTGGCCCGCCTCCTCGGCGCGCGCCTCGGTCAGACCGACCGAGGCGATCTGCGGATGGCAATAGGTGCAGCCGGGAATATTGGTCTTGGCGATGGGGTGCGGGTCGAGCCCGGCAATCGCTTCAACGCAGATCACGCCTTCATGGCTGGCCTTGTGGGCGAGCCAGGGGCCGCCGGCGACATCGCCTACGGCGTAGAGGCCCTTGACGCCGGTTTTACCGTATCCGTCGGCGACCACATGGCCGCGCTCGATGGTGACGCCGAGCTCTTCGAGGCCGAGCCCCTCCACATTGCCGGTGATGCCGATGGCGAGGATGACCTTGTCCACCTTCAGCGTTTCGGTCTCGCCGTTCTTCATCTTGACTGTAGCCGACACGCCCGATGCTGACGGCTTGAGCCCCTCGACCCCGGCGGAGGTGTGAATCTTCAGGCCCTTCTTGCGGAAGGACTTGTCGGCGAAGGCGGAGATTTCCGCATCTTCGGCCGGCAGGATGCGGTCCACCATCTCCACCACGCTCACGTCGGCGCCCATGGTGTGGTAGAAGCTGGCGAATTCCATCCCGATCGCGCCCGAGCCGATGACCAGCAGCG
>JAIUMW010000081.1 GCA_022565365.1 Oceanicaulis sp. | reverse complement strand
TCAGCGTCCAATGGCTTCAGCGGTGATTTCGCCGAGAACGAATGGGACAAGGTCATCCACGACGATGGCTCGATTGCCTTCACTTCCAGCCAGGTGGTGATTCAGGGGTCCGACCACGACAGTGAAGCCAGTTCCTCGGGCAGTCATGCGGTCGCCGACCGCAACTACGACGAAATCAGCATCGAGGCACCCTTCACGGGGACGGTGACCTTCCAGTGGGAGGTGACGCTTGCCTCCGGCGAAGATGTCACGCAGCCCACGTGGGGCTTCTTCTATCGCTCCCAGGAGAGCGGAACCGTGGTGTCTCAGAGCGGCACCGATACCAATCCGCTGTCGGGAACACTGACCGTCGAGATGACGGAAGGTCAGTCGCTCGACATAGGCATCTATCACACAGGCATCGTCGACGGTAACGGCGTCGAGCTGAAGTTGACCAACTTCTCCGCAACCGAGTGGGTGCGCCGTGAGATCGATCTGGCGGCACTGGATGTAATTGAAGGTGGCAGCTACCGCATCAGTGTCGGCAATGACACGGTCGAGCGCGTGGCGACCGCAAGCGATTCCCTGAATTCCATTGCCAGCCGCCTCGCCAGCGACATTGCCGGCCTCAGTTCGGAACTCCGCGCCCATGCCAGTGGCAGCAAGGTGATCATCACCCGTGGTGCGGACAACCTGACGGTCAGTGTCGAGGCGGATGCGGTCCAGCGGGTGGAGAACTCGGGTTACCTGAACTCCGGCACCACCCCCACCAGCAACCAGCGCGTGATCTCGCTGAACGATGTGGCCGACGTCGATCTGGACGAGACGACCTACTTCCTCAAGCTGGGCAATGCCACCGTGGAGTACGACCGCAAGGCGAGCGACGGCATGGCGGACGTTCTGGCCGGTCTGGCTGCAGCGGTGAGTGCTGAATCCGGCCTCACCGGAGCAGACCGGGTTACCCAGGTCAGCAACAACGGCAATGCGGAAACGCAATGGACTGCCCTGCTGAACGGCCTGGCCACCGTGATCAACGCTGACCAGAACAGGGTCACGGCCGCCGCAGATGGCTCCGGTCGCATGCTCACCCTGACCGCCAATACGGTCAACGAGAGCTTCTCGCTGGATGACGTGCATGTCTCATTGCACAGCCATGTGGCGAACAATGGCCTGAACCCCAGTCGTGCAGCCTCCGGGAGCCAGGGCCAGCAGCACGAGGTGCAGTTCGATCTGTCGGCCTTCGACATCAGCGCGCCGCTGGATGCGGTGCTGACCCTGGTCATCAACGGCCAGACCTACTCGGTCAGCGCCACAGACCTGGTGGCAACTGCCAGCCAGCCTGTGCTGGGCCTGGCGCCTTTCGAGCTGAGCGCGCCAGGTATCAACGGCCAGCTGACGGTGAACGAGGCGGATGACCAGACGACCCTGGATCTCGGCGACCTGGTGGCCATCGAAGGCCAGACCTACCAACTCACCGTGTTCTATCAGGATGGGTCGGGTGCAGTGGAGACGGCCGCTGTGTCTTTCACTGCAACGGCGGGCATGCAGGCGGGGGGTATTGTCGGCGGACTGCGATCCGCGCTGTTCGACCTCTACGATCAGGACTTCCCTCATACGGTGACGGGTAGCGGCACCAGCATCGTCATCGGCAGCGGCGACCTGAGCGCGGACAGCTTCCTGCTCGAGCGTTTCGTTGCGCATGCACCGGGCATCACCGAAGCAGCGACCAGCATCACGGTGGATCTGGACGGCGTGACCCTGGTCAGCGGCCAGACCTATCGCCTGGTCGTGACTCTGATCGATGGCACGGGCCAGTCAACACCGTTCGATGCGCAGCTGCTTGTGGATGACCAGACCACGACTGCGTCGCTCGCAGCGGCCCTGGGTGAGCAGTTGTCCAGCGTTGCCGGCTTCTCGCCGAGTGTCAGCGTCGATGGCAGCAAGCTGGTGCTGGGCAGCGGCGCCCTTGCCAGCAGTCAGATCGAGCTGCAGTCATTCGTGTCTGCCGGTGTGGGCAGCACCATTCAGTTCCCGGCGGGGAGTCCTGCTGCAGGTCAGGTGATACAGGTCGATCTCGCCGGCCAGACCTTCCGGGTGCAGGTCGGCAGCAGCCTTTACGGCACCGATGTCTCGGGTAACTGGGGTGCGGTGCTGGCCGAGCTGAAGCAGCAGATCGAGGCGGCCTTCGGCGAAAGCTCCGAGCGTGACTGGCACCTGCTGGTGGAAACCGACAGCACCTCGCGGACGCTGAGTCTGCGTGCCTCGGCGATGACCGATGCGATGTTCCAGGCGTTCGGCCTGTTCGATGTGGATGAAGCGGACGGCGAGGACGGTGTCCTGCCGCTGATCTCCGCCGCCAACGTCAGTATTCTGGCGCAGCAACCGGCGACCGCAGGCTCTCTTGGCGCACTGGTCGACTCCCTGAGTAGCGAGATCAGTGGCTACACGGTCGGCCTGGATACCGACAGCGGCGTGATGACCATCACTGGCCCGAACGGTCAGGCCTTCTCGCTGGATGCGGTCTATCTGACGCCAGGTCCGGCTGTCTGGGCGGCAGGCACCATATTCGAGGCGGGTGAAAGTCGCGCGCAGGAAAACGAACTTCGCTTTACCGCCGATGCCATCGCCGACGGGTCGCTCTTCACCATCGTCATCGATGGCACCGTATACGAGGTGGAAGTCGGCGAAAGCTACCATGGTGTTGCCGTGGAGCAGGGCAACGCGGCGTCCATCTACAACGCCTTCAAGGCGCTGATCGAGGACAATCAGCCTGATGGCGATGTCACCCTGACCGTGTCCGTGGTCGGCAGCGGCGACTCGCGTCATCTGCGCCTCGTTGCCAACCAGCTGGACGAGGCGTTCGAGATCTCCAGCGCCAGTGTCAGTGAGTGGGTCAGCGAAATGCTGGCCAACCCTGCCGCCGTCACCGAGCTGGTTGCGCCGGGTGAGGATGCCAACCAGCAGAGCTCGGTCACCTTCGGTGGGGATGAGCCGGCTACAGTGGTGATCTACCGGGTCACCATCGGCACCCAGACCTACTCGATCTCGCCGGAGGCGAACGAGAGCTGGCAGAGCATGCTGTCGCGACTGGCCACGACGATCGAGGCTGGCGGCTTGATGACGGCTTCCGCCAGCGGCGCCACCCTGACACTGACGGCGGTGCAGGCCAACCAGGTCTACAACGTCCGCGCTCAGGCGGAAGATACCTCCATCACCTCGGGTGAAGGCACGCTGCGCACCGACGGTGATTACGTGGTGATCACTCCCGATCGTGAGCCCGGGAACTTCCGTGTGGTCGCGGGGGGCAACCTTTCGGTGGTGTCGCTGCCCGTCTATGCGGGCACGGATGACCGCCCCGGCGACAACATCCGGCTGGGTGCGGGCGGGGTACTCGAATATGGCGATGTGGTGGTCGTTTCCGAACTCGATGTCGGTGACGACGGTTCGGTCACACTGACGGCGCCCAAGGGCGGCATCGCCGTTGGTGGCACGATTACGGCCCAGAGTCTCTCCGTGACGTCGCGCGATGACCTCACCCTGACCACGGCCGTGACCAACCTGGATATCAGCATGACCGGCGGCGGCAGCGTCACGGTCACCCAGTCGGGCGATCTGGTGATCAACCAGCTGGCCATGAACGGCGGTGACGTGACGCTCGTGGTGGACGGTGATGTCACCATCAACGATTTCACCAACCTGACGGCGGGTGGCACCCTGACCATCCAGGCGACGGGTTCCATCCTGTTCGCCGATCAGGAGCAGGCCATCGCGGTTCTGGATACGGCAGTGCTGCAGGCGGGTGGTGCTATCACCGGCGCCATTCACGTCAGTCAGCTTGATCTGCGAGCAGGGGTCGACTCCGAACAGGCCGGCAATGTCGATCTGTTCAATGGTGGCGCACTGGAAGTGATCCGTCTGGACAGCGGTGGTGCCGCGATCAAGCTTCAGGCACAGGGCAACCTGGACTTGAAGGCGGCGCTCGGTCTGGCTGGCACGGCCACGCTCGAGCTCGAGTCCATTGACGGTTCGCTGATCCTGCACGAGGGCATAGAGAGTGGAACGGGCCTGGTGCAGCTGAGTGCCGGTTCGGATCTGGTCATGCTGGAGGCTGTGGAAATCGTATCCGGTGCTGGCCTGGTCTCTCTCGACGCCGGCGCCGCGATCCAGATGGACGCGTCGGCCTTCATTCTGGCCGAGGACGGCCCGATCACGCTGCACGCTGAGGGCGACATCGTCCTTGGCAAGCTCCGCACGGACAGTGCTTCACCGCTGGAGATCACGACCGGCGGCGCGCTGATCGATGCCGGCAACGGCGAGATCGACGTCATCGCCGAGAACGCACGACTGGTCATCGACGCAGTCGGCGGTGTTGCAGCCGACGGTGAACTGGACATCCGGGTCGCGGTGCTGGACCTGCGCAACGCTGGTTCGGGCGATGTCTCGATCCGCCATCATGGTGATCTCCGGATCCTCGAACTGAGCAACCTGGGGGCGGGCGCAACCACGGTCTCGACCGTTGCCGGCGACATCGAGGTGCTGCGTACCCGAGGCGAAACTGGCGGGCGCGGTATCACCACGACCACCGGCCAGCTCGAGCTCTATGCGGGTGACGGCGGCGTGGTCGTCAATCGACAGATCAGCACTGATGGTGGCGGGGTACGCATTACCGCCGAAGCCGGCGACATCATCCTGGGTGACGGCATTCGGGTGGCAGGTGCCGGCCACATCCAGTTGTTGGCACCCGAAGGCTCGGTCCTGAACGACAGCGATCAGGTGGGCTGGCTGCTCGATGGTGACCAGTTCGCCGCGAACATCGACTGGGCCATGCGCAATGGCAAGGCGCACATCGATGCGGACACCGGCCAGATCACGGTGGTCAACCTGACGGCATCGCAGGCGGTCACCCGCGGCCTCGCCAACGGGCAGGTCCTGCGCCAGGCAGAGGGGACCTACGTTCAGACGGAAGGGCGGTTGACCATCAACGCCAAGCTGGAAATCGGCCAGTCCGTGGGCGGTTTCCAGTACAGCCCTCTGGCGATGTATGTGGGCGCCTCCGAGCTTGCCGTCTCGTCGAGCGAACGGGCCAATGTCTCCATCCTGACCACGGGCAGCAGCCGCATCCTCAACACGGATGGCGGCAACACCGGATCGCGGGGGGGCACGACCGGGGTCTCCTCCCTGGACGGCGAGCAGCAGATCTCTTCCCCCATCGACGCAGGCGGCGAGGACATCGTTCTGTCGGGCAACACCATTCTGCTCACTTCCAGCGTGCGCAGCAGTGATGCCAGCCTGACGATCCGCTCGATCGATCCGACCCGTCCCATCCTGATCGGTGGCGCGACCAACGGCACTGGTCTGGACGCCAGCACCTCGCTGACGCTGGACCTGTCGGCACTGGGCCATCTGGAGGAAGGCTTCCGGGAGATCGTGATCGGCAGCCAGGAGGGTGCCCATCAGATCCACATCGAAGCAGAGGACGAGCACGGCAATTCCCTGACCGTGATCTTCAAGGACAGCCTGGTACTGAATGCGCCTGCGGAAGGTGGCAGTGTCGCGGTGGCGTCCAATCTGCACGCGAAGTCGATCACCATTCAGGGGTCGGGCAACACCACACGCATCTACGATTCCGAGATCGTGGCGGAAGATGGCGATATTTCCGTCAGCGACGCGATCCTGATTGAAGGCGAGGTCACGCTCAGGGCTTCCGGCAGCATGGCCTTCATGCCGAGCCAGACCACCGCAATCGGTGGCACGATCAATGCGAATCCGGACAGCGTCGTCGACAACAAGCTGTTCCTGGACGCGGGCAATTCGATCCACTTCCACCGTTCCATCGGCACCACACTGGCGCTGGACCACCTGGAGATCATCTCTGCGGTCAACGTCACCTTCGACGGGCCGGTCGTGGTCGATGGTGATCTGATCATCAACGCCACCGGCGATGTGGCCTTCAATGGCGGGCTGACGCTCAACAACGGCGGCAGCCTGATCATCAATGGCGCCGAGCGGGTCGACTTCTCCGGTGGCCAGATCGAACTGTTCGGGGAGCAGGGAGGTGAGGGCGGTCACGTACTCATCGAGGCGAACATCATCACGCTACCGGAGGGCTCCGATTCGGTGGTGGCCTACGCCGATGGTTCGACCCTGACCCTGCGGCCCACCGATCTGGCCCGTACCATTCGCATCGCCTCGCCGCCAGGCTCGACCTCGGGCACGCTCAACCTCAGCAACTCGCAGTTGCTGCGGATCGATTCGGGCAGTTTCGCGCGCATCGTCATCGGCCACGAGCTGAACGGCCACACCAGCGCGGACGCCCAGAACCAGATCCTGATCGGCGCTGCCAACACGGCGGATGCCTATACCTTCGAGACCAACGTCGAGATCTACGGTCGGACCATCACGGTCCTGGATCTGAGTAATCCGGATTTCGTGTTTGCAGTGAACGGCGAACTGGTGCTTGACGCGCTTGGCGACATCTCGATCCAGAATGCCGTCGAGGCCGAGAGTATCATCCTGTACTCGGAAGACGGTCGGGTTCGGCAGCAGAACCCCGCCAGTGGCGGCGACGGCATCAGCAACGAACCCCTGCGCGCAGAGCAGTTGTCGGTGCGGGCGGCGAACGGTGTCGACCTGGCCTGGACCGAGATCAACCAGCTGACCGTAGAGAACCTGGGTGCCGGTTCGATTCGGGTTCATGTCCTGGCGGCACGTTCCAGTGGCTACAGTTCCGCGGCGACGATCGATGGTCACCTGGACGTGCTTGGTGCCCATCAGCGGGATCTGGAGGGTGGCAACATCACCCTGAGCACGGCGGCGGGTCAGCTTGGAGTTGTCGGGGCGGGCACGGGTGTGACGACAGCCAGCGGCGGCAATGTGGTCCTGACGGCCAATGGTGCGAACTCGGATCTGGTTATCGGGGCCACCGTTCAGGCTTCCAGCGGCGAGATGCGGCTGACCGCCCAGCGCGGGTTGCTGCTGCAGGGGCTGTTGCAGATGACGGAGCCGGGCTCCATGCTGCTACGCGCCGTGACCGGTGACATCGTTCAGCAGGCGGATATCCTCGCTGTAGGCGGCCTGGTCAGCATGACTGCCGGTGCCAGCCTGACCATGCATCAGGACACCAGAATCCGTTCCGTGGGCGATGTTTCGGCTCCCGGCGAGCTGGATCTGCAGGCCGGACAGGGCATGACGCTGGCACTGCTGGAAAGTGGCGGCGACATCTTCCTGCAGGCGGACGGCGGCTCCATCCGCGGAATCGAGGGCGTGGCGCTCCATATCGACGCCGCGGGCAAGCTGGACATGACCGCCACGGCGGGGATCGGCAGCGCTACCCAGGCTCTGGTAGTGCAGGTGCCCAGCCTGGCGGCCCTCAACACGGACGACGGCGGTATCTTCCTGCATGCCCAGGGCGACCTGGACATCGTCGAAACCGGCCTGCGTACCCAGGGCTCGGAGGGCGTGATCGTCCTCACGGTGAGCGGTGGTGACCTGCATGTCGACGATCGCATTCACGCGGTCGGCATGGGCGGGCACATCCTCCTGAATGTCGATGCAGGCGACCTGATCATTGACGGTCTGGTGCGCTCGGATCGTGGCAGCGTGAGCATGGCCGCGGCCGGCGCGATGCACTTCGGCGCCGACGCGCGCGTGCAACTGCTGGGGGTGGATGCTCCGGGGCAGTCGCTGGAGCTGGTAGCGGGTACCGACATCCTGATGACGGCGGGTGCCCTGCTCAATACCAACAATGCCAATAACGGCAATCAGCGCCTGCAGGCAGGTGGCGATATCCGACTGGGCCGGATTACCGCCGGCCAGGGACAGGTGGACCTGCTTGCCGAGGGCTCGATCAGTCGCAACCTGGTCGCCGGAACCAACAACATCGTTGCCGGTGACCTGCGTCTCGAGGCAGGCGGCGACATTGGCGGCGCGGGCACCGACCACATGTTGCGGACCACCGTCGCACGGCTGGCTGCGGTTTCCGAGCAGGGCAGCATCTACCTGCGGGAAGGCAACGGGTTGCGGGTAGACACGCTGGCGGCGGTCAACGTGGTCCGGGTGAGCGACTCCGGCTCTGCCACGGCGCTTGCTGACGGACGTGCAGCGCTTGTCGGCCTGACGAGCGGTGAAGATGGCAACATCGTGCTCCGTAATGGCGCAGTCAGTGGTGGCCAGCTGGTCATCGATGCGGCGATGACGGCGGCCGGTTCGGGCAACGTCCGGATCGAAGCCGTCGCGGGTGCCCTGACCGTCGCAGCAACTGTGGATGCAGGTGACGGTCACCTGACCCTCTCGAGTTCCGGAGCGATGTCGGTTCAGGCAGAACTGCGCTCCAGCCAGGGCAACCTGGATCTTGGTGCGGGTGGTGCGCTGACCGTGACTTCGGCGGGTTCGCTGCAGTCCGATGGTGGCGACATGCGGCTGGTGGCAGCCGGCACGCTGACCACCGGCAGCATCGACGCCCGGACCGAGGCTGACCGACTCGGCGATCTGCTCGATTCGCAAGCCGACTGGGGGCGGGTGGCGCTCGTCAGCACCACCGGCGCCATCGTCGGTAACAGTGCCGAAACTCATGTACATGCATCGGAACTGGTGCTGAATGCGGCGCAGTCGGTGGGCACTGGCTCGCAGCATCTGTCGGTAGAGGTGCTTGCCCTCGGTGGCCAGGCTGGTGATGGACTGTTCGTGACAGATCAGTCTGCACTCAGGGTGGCGCCGATTGCCGACTTCCAGATCGCACGGGTGGCGGCGACCGGTGCGGTTTCGAGCGTTGATGTCAACGGCGCTGCCGGCATCGCCGCGGGTCAGACCATGGTGTTGATCGCGGATCAGGCGCTGACGGTGGCTGATGGTGCGCCACTGCATGCGGGCGGCAACGTCAGACTCGAGGCGGGTGCTGACCTGACCCTTGCCGCTGCCCTGAACGTGACGGCCGGCCATGCCAGTCTGGTTGCAGGCGGTGAGTTGGAGCAGCGGGCGGCTATTCAGATCGACGGCACGGGCAAGGCGGTTGCGCTTGTTGCTGCTGGTGACATCCTGATGGCGACGGGCGCGACGACGCAGACCGAGGCGGGTGCAGTCCTGTACTCGGCCGATGGGGACGTCGTGCTGACTGAACTGACATCGGCATCCGGAGACAACCTCGGAGCCGTGCGGGTGGAAGCCGGTGGCACTGTCTCCGGTTCTGCTCCGGGCGATGCGGTTAACGTGACGGCCGGCGCGCTGCAGCTTGCTGCAGGTGCCAGCATCGGTGAAACCTCCAGCCCGCTGCGTGTTGATGTCGATTCTCTCGCTGTCACGGCTGCAGGCGACGTGTTCATCGATGCCAGCGGTGATCTGACGGTCGGCACGCTGGAGGCGGAAATTGCGCTGGTGGCCGGCGATGGCTCGGTGACGACCATGAGTCCGCAGCTGGCAGGCATCAGCATCACCAGCGCAGGCAGCCTTGTGCTGGCTGTGCAGGATGTACTGACCGTCGCAGCGGATCTGGATGTAGAGGGTGACGCAGCAGTTTGGGCTGGTTCGGACCTGTTCGTGACTGCGAGCGCCCGGGTCGGCGGTGACTTGCAGCTGCAGGCCGCCGCTGACCTTCAAGTCGAGGGCACTCTGGATGCGGGCGACGACCTGACGGTCACCGCAGACAAGACGCTGACGGTGGCCGATGCGGTGCTGGGCAACGAGATCGTGTTCACCTCCGGTGAGGCGATGACGGTGACGGGCTCGGTGACGGCACGCGACGGTCTGAGCTGGACTGCTGGCGAAGATCTCGTGTTCACCGGGAGCCTGGCCGTGACTGGCGATGCCGTGCTGGATGCGGCATGGAACCTGGAGATCATGGCGGTTGCGGCTGACCAGCACAGCGACCTGACCGTGACCGGCGACCTGCTGCTGGAGGCCGGTGATGCCATGACGCTGGCAGCCGACCTCGTCACGCTGGGCGATTCGGGCCAGCTGACGCTGGCTGCCGAGAAGGGTGCACTGGCGCTGGCCGGTACGCTGGATGTTGCCGGGGACCTGGCAGCGACCTCGGGTACCAGCCTGTCCTTTGATGGGAGCTTCTTCATCAAGGGTGCTGCCGCCCTGGATGCAGGTACAGACCTGGCCCTGGACGGCTCGATCACGGTTGGTGGCGCGCTCATGCTGCAGGCCGCCGGTCATCTTGCAGTCGACGGCACGCTGGATGCGGGCGATGCACTGACGGCCAGCGCAGGCAAGACGCTGACGGTGGCCGATACGGTGCTGGGCGACGAGGTCGTGTTCAGCTCCGGTGAGGCGATGACGGTGACGGGCTCGGTGACGGCACGCGACGGTCTGAGCTGGACTGCTGGCGAAGATCTCGTGTTCGCCGGCAGCCTCGACGTGATTGGCGATGCCCTGCTGGATGCGGCATGGAACCTGGAGATCATGGAGGTTGCGGCTGACCAGCACAGCGATCTGACCGTGACCGGCGACCTGCTGCTGGAGGCCGGTGATGGCATGACGCTGGCAGCCGACATCGTCACGCTGGGCGATTCGGGCCAGCTGACGCTGGTTGCCGAGACGAGTGCACTGGCGCTGGCCGGTACGCTGGATGTTGCCGGGGACCTGGCAGCGACCTCGGGTACCAGCCTGTGGTTCGACGGGAGCTTCGTCATCAAGGGTGCTGCCGCCCTGGATGCAGGTACAGACCTGGCGCTGGACGGCTCGATCACGGTTGGTGGCGTGCTCATCCTGCAGGCCGCCGATCACCTTGCAGTCGACGGCACGCTGGCTGCGGGCGATGCACTGACGGCCAGCGCAGGCAAGACGCTGACGGTGGCCGATACGGTGCTGGGCGACGAGATCCTGTTCACGTCCGGTGACGCGATGACGGTCGAGGCTTCGGTGACGGCCCGTGCAGGCCTGACCTGGACGTCAGGTGCAGCCCTGATGTTCACCGGCGAGGCAGAGGTGACGGACGCCACTACACTGGCAGCCGACGGCGACCTGGATCTGGCCGGCACGCTGACGGCAGGTGGTGAGATCCTGCTGGAGGCTGGTGGAGCGATCGGCGTCAACGGAATGCTGACTGGCTCGACCGCCGTGACCCTGAGCGCTGATGCGGATCTGGATCTGATCGGCTCCCTGACGGCGGAGAGCGACCTCCTGCTGGAAGCGATCGGTGCGATCGAAGTGGATGGCAGCCTGGAGGCAGGCGGCGATCTGGCGCTCGATGCTGGCACGAGTCTGGATCTGATCGGTTCGGTCACCGCCACCGGGATCATCCTGCTGGAAGCTGCAGGCTGGATCGACGTCGACGGCTTGCTGGCTGCGGGTGGTGATCTGACCGCACACGCCGGCGGAGCCTTGATGATCGAAGACACTCTGCTGGGCGACCAGCTCCTGTTCATCGCCGGCACCACGATGTCGGTCACCGGTTCGGTGACGGCGCGCGAGGGCCTGAACTGGACTGCGGGCGAAGCCCTCCTGTTCAGCGGTGACATCGCGGCGAGCGAGGCGGTTTCTCTGGTCAGCGGCAGCGACCTGGATCTGAGCGGATCGCTGACGGCAGGCGGTG
>JAIUMW010000080.1 GCA_022565365.1 Oceanicaulis sp. | reverse complement strand
GGCCGGGCGCGTGGCGGGGCCGCGCATTTTCCGCAGCGCCTTCATCGAGGGGCGCAGCCCGTTCAACTCCAATTCCGGCGTGCTGGTGGATTCGGTCGACGACGCGGTGGCCGCCGTCCACGCCTATGCCGACCGGGGCGGGTTTCACCAGATCAAGATCTACAACTCCATGAGCCCGGACTGGATACCCGACGTCATCGCCGCCGCGCGTGAGCGCGGGATGCGGGTGTCGGGCCATATCCCCGCATTCACCAACGCCAACGCCATGATCGAGGCGGGCTATGACGAGATCACCCATATCAACCAGCTCATGCTGGGCTGGGTGCTGGAGGCGGACGAGGATACGCGCACGCTGCTGCGCCTCACCGCGCTCAAACGCCTGCCGGAGCTTGATCTGGACAGCGCTGCGGTCAACGCGACGCTGGACGCCATGGTGGCGCGCGGCGTGGCGATCGACCCCACGCTGGTGATCCATGAATCGCTTTTGCTGTCGCGCAATGGAGAGCTCAATCCCGGCACGGTGGATTATATCGACCATATGCCGGTCTCGGTGCAGCGCTCGGCGCGCAGCGCCTGGGTGGAGATTGCGTCAGACGAGGACGACGCGGCCTATCGCGGCGCGTTCGACCAGATCATCGAAACCCTGCGCCGCATGCGCGACCGGGGAATTTTCCTGGCGCCCGGCACGGACACCGGCGGCTCCTTCACCTATCACCGCGAGCTGGAGCTGTATCAGGAGATCGGGATGAGCCCGGCGGAGATCCTCGCCTGGGCGGGTCACGGCATGGCCGATTATCTGGGCGCCGGGGACGAGCTGGGCCGCATCGCGCCGGGGTATTTCGCCGACTTCTTCCTCGTGCCGGGCGATCCGACGGCGGACCTGAAAGCCATCAAGACCATCTCCATGGTGGCCGCTGACGGGGTGATCTACTTTCCTGAAGACATCTATCCCGAGTTCGGCATCCGCCCGTTTGTCTCCGCGCCGGCGGTGAGTTTGGCGGAGTAGGGGGGGCTCCTATCCTCCCTTGCCAAGGCCTGCTTTCCCGGAATTTGCGCAGCAAATATCCGGGACCTATCCCCTGCCATGTGAACCGCTGCGGCGGCGGACAGGCAGGGTGGATGGGTCCCGGCCTGCCTTTCAGGCAGCCGGGAAAACAAGGGATTGGCCCGGCGGCCCTTGTAAGGGCCGCGCCCCGCCCCCATCGCCCCCTCCCAATGACGCCCACGGCGCCGGGCGGGTTTTCAGACGGGCTGCGGCGCGCTACTGCTTTGGTCATCATGCGCGCAAAGCGCAGACCGAAGGGGGAGCTTCATGAGCGAACATGCGCGCAGCGACGGCGGCGGCGAGCGCCAGACCGGCATTCTCGGGCTGATCGAGCGGACCGGCAACAAGCTGCCGGACCCGGCTTTCATCTTCTTCTACCTCATCATTTTCATGGCGGTGATGTCGACCATCGCCTGGTTCCTGGGCTGGTCGGTTGACCATCCCACCTTGCGCACCGCTGACGGCGCGCCCCAGCCCGTTAACGCGATCAGCGCCCTGCATCCCGACTCCCTGCGCCATCTCCTCGTGGATATGCCGCGCATCTTCACCAGCTTCCATCCGCTGGGCTATGTGCTGGTGGTGATGCTGGGCGCGGGCGTGGCCGAGCGGGCGGGCCTGATCGGGCCGGCGATGCCCGCCGCCGTGCGCGACGTGCCGCGCCTTCTGCTCACCCCGGCGGTGGCGCTGGCGGCGATGATGGGCAATCTGGCCGCCGACGCGGCCTATGTGGTGCTGATCCCGCTGGCCGCCGTGATCTACGCGGCCGCAGGGCGCCATCCCGTCGCCGGCATTACGGCGGCGTTTGCGGGCGTGTCAGGCGGGTTCTCGGCCAATCTTCTGCCCGGCCAGCTGGACGCGCTCCTGTTCGGCATCACCGAGGCGACGGTGGTCGCGCTCGATCCGGGCTGGGTCATGAATATCGCGGGCAACTGGTATTTCATCGCGGCGATGACCTTCATCTATCTGCCGGTCATCTGGTTTGTCACCGACCGCATCGTCGAGCCGCGCCTGGGCCAATGGACCGGCGGCACGGTGGCGGGCGGCAAGGCGGCCGAAGACGGCGCGCACGAGAGCGAGGGCGAAACCACGCCGGCGCAGAAAAAGGGCCTGGCCCATGCCGGCCTCGCCGTGCTCGCGGTGTGCTTTGTCTGGCTGTTCATGACGGTTGATCTGGTCAGCCTCATCACGCTGGGGGCGTTCTCGCTCTATGGCGGCAATGCGCCGCTTTATCTGGGCGATCCCGAACTTGAGGTGGCGCAGAATCTGGTGCCCTTCTTCTCGTCGCTGGTGGCGGGCTTCATGATCCTGTTCATCTTCGCCGGCATCGCCTATGGCCGCGCCGCAGGGACCATCAAGGACCATCGCGACATCGTCGACATGATGGCCGGCGCCATGAAGGACATGGGCTATTATCTCGTGCTGGCCTTCTTCGCCGCCTATTTCGTGGAGATGTTCAACCAGTCCCAACTGGGCCTGATCTCGGCGGTAAACGGCGCCAACGCCATCGAAAGCTCGGGCCTGCCTTTGCCCATCGTGCTGGGCCTGATCGTGGTGTTCGCGGGTGTGCTCAACCTGTTCGTCGGCTCGGCCAGCGCCAAATGGGCGCTGATGGCGCCGGTGCTGGTGCCGATGCTGATGCTGCTTAATGTCAGCCCCGAAATGGCCACGGCGGCCTACCGCGTGGGCGACAGCGCCACCAATATCATCACGCCGCTGATGGTGTATTTCCCGCTGGTGCTGGTGTTCGCGCGCCGATGGGTGCCGGAGTTCGGCATCGGCTCGCTGACCTCGGCCATGATCCCGTATTCGATCTGGCTTCTGATCGCGGGCATCGCGATGACGGTCGGGTGGGTGTATCTCGGCTTGCCGCTGGGTCCGGGCGCGGATGTCGCCTACACCCTGCCGGCCGCCGGCTAGGGGAGGGGCGTCATGGCCAGTGCAGACAAGAGCGAACGCCGCGGCGGGTTCCTGGACGCGGTGGAGCGGTTCGGCGACCGCCTGCCCGATCCGGTCTTCATCTTTGTCTGGCTGATCGCCATCCTGATGGGCGTGTCGGCGGTGGCGGCCTTCCTTCAGTTCACCGCCGTCAATCCGATCACCGGCGAAACGCTGATGGCCCAGTCGCTGTTCTCGCGCGACAATGTCCAGCGGCTGCTGACCTCCATGCCCCAGACGCTCACCGGCTTCACCCCGCTGGGGCTGACGCTGGTGATCATGCTGGGCGCCGGCGTGGCTGAACGCTCCGGCCTGTTCTCGGCGGCTCTGCGCGCGGGCCTTCGCAATGCGCCCAAGGCCGCCATGACGCCCATCGTCATGCTGCTGGCGCTGGTGGCGCCGCACTCTTCGGATGCGGCCTATGTGGTGCTGAGCCCGTTGTCGGGCGTCATCTACGCCTCGGTCGGGCGCCATCCCATCGCCGGGATTGCCGCCGCGTTCGCCGGCGTGTCGGGCGGGTTCTCGGCTAATTTCATGCCCGGCCCCATTGATGCGTTGATCCTGGGCGTGACCGAACCGGCGGTGCACATCATCGATCCCACCTGGTCGGTGAACGTGGCGGGCAACTGGTACTTCATTCTCGGCATGGCGATGGTGTTCTTCCCGCTGGGCTGGTTCGTCACCGACAAGATCATCGAGCCGCGCCTTGGGACCTATGTCCCCACCGGCGAGACGCCGCTCTCAAGCCAGAAGGGCGACAGCCAGCTGACGCCGCAGGAGCGCAAGGGCTTGTGGCTGGCGCTCGCCGGCTTCCTGGGCGTGACGGGGCTGTGGCTCCTGCTTACCTTCGGGCCGGGCCAGTATCTGCAAATCCCCGGCGCGCCCTGGGACCAGCGGCTGAACCCGATGCTGGACAGCCTGATCGCCTATTTCTTCCTGCTCTTCCTCATTTGCGGGGTGTGTTTCGGCATTCCCACCGGCACGGTGAAAAGCCATCGCGACGTGGTGCGCATGTCCACCGAGGCGATGAAGGACATGGCCGGCTATATCGTGCTGGCGTTTACCGCCGCGCACTTCGTGGTCATGCTCAACTGGACGGGCCTGGGCGCCATCAGCGCCATTCATGGCGCCGAGGCGGTTCAGTCGGCCGGCCTGCCTGCGCCGCTTCTGCTGGCGGTGATGGTGCTGCTGGCCGCCGGGCTCAATCTGGTGGTGGGATCGGCCAGCGCCAAATGGGCCTTCATGGCGCCCTTCCTGGTGCCCATGCTGATGATCCTGGGGATCAGCCCGGAAATGACCACGGCGGCCTACCGGGTGGGCGACAGCGTGACCAATATCATCACGCCGCTGATGGTGTATTTCCCGATGGTGCTGGCGTTCGCCCGGCGCTGGGATCCGAATTTCGGCATGGGCGGGCTCTTGTCAAACATGCTGCCCTATTCGGGCGCCTTCCTGATTGGCGGCCTGGCGCTGACCATTATCTGGGTCTGGGTTGGCCTGCCCGTGGGGCCGGGCGCGCCCATCGGCTATGAAATGCCCGCAGGCGCCACGCCCGCAATTGGCGGCTAGGATGGCCGGGCCGGGCCCGCGCAATGACCTGACCGATGTGGCCGGCCTCAGCGTCGGCCAGGCGGAAGACACGGGCGTGCGCACCGGCGTCACACTGGTGCTGTGCGACGCGCCGGCTATCGGCGCGGTGGATGTACGCGGCGGCGGGCCTGGCACGCGCGAGACTGCCCTGCTCGCCCCCGGCGCGCTGGTGGAGCAAGTCGACGCCATCACCCTGCCAGGCGGCGCGGTCTAGGGCCGGCCCGCCGCCGACGGCGTGTGCGCCGGGCTCGGCGCGCGCGGGCGCGGCTATGGCCTCATGGACCTGCCCGGCGTGCCCAAAAGCCCGATTGTGCCGGGCGCCATCCTCTATGATCTGGCCAACGTCGGCGACAAGGACTGGGGCGAGGCCCCGCCCTATCGCGCGCTGGGCCTCAAAGCGCTTGCCGACGCAGGCCACGGCGCGCCCGTGCGCCACGGCCGCGCCGGGGCGGGCTATGGCGCGCGCGCCGGGTCGCTGGCGGGCGGGACGGGCAGCGCCAGCTATGTCACCGATGATGGGATCGCGATCGCGGCGCTGGCCTGTGTGAACAGTTTCGGCTCGGTGCAGATGCCGGGCTCGGACGCCTATTGGGCCTGGCCGTTCGAGATAGATGACGAGTTCGGCGGCGCGCGCCCAGACACCGCCCACGCCATCGCCCCCGAAGACTGGGGCGCGGCCAAGATGGATCCGAAGCTGCTCGCCAACACCACGCTGTGCGTGGTGGCCACCGACGCGGCCCTGACCAAGGACCAGGCCCGGCGCCTGGCCGTGCTGGCCCAGGACGGGCTGGCGCGCGCCATCCGCCCGGCCCATGCGCCGTTTGACGGCGATGTGGTGTTCGCCCTGTCGACGGCGGCGCGCCCCCTGCCGGACCCGGCGCCGGTCTCGCTCACTAGGCTTGGATCCATCGCCGCCGATTGCCTCGCCCGCGCCATCGCGCGCGGCGTTCATGCGGCGCGGGGAGAGGGCTGACAACGCGGCTGCAACACGCCGCCGCGCGCGCTTGCCAAGCGCGACGCCCCCCGCTAGTTTCCGCCCTCTCGCGATTGGGCCAGCCCCGATCCGACAGGCGCCCGTAGCTCAGCTGGATAGAGCACCAGACTACGAATCTGGGGGTCAGAGGTTCGAATCCTTTCGGGCGCGCCATTTTTTCAATCGATTAGCGACGCAAGGGACGTGCTACGAAGTGGCGTGTCCGATGGGTGTCCGATTGGAAGCTGTTTTGTTGTGGGTGAGTGATTCATTCGCTGGAATGGCCTGAAGGAAGTGCGCTCGTTTCGACGCCGGCGTTATCCTCATCGCGGCTTCATCCCGCCGGACATGTTTGTCGATCTGGCCGAGGAGACCGGTCACATCATCCCGCTCGCCGGCTGGGTCGCCGGGCAGGCGATCCGCGATCAGGCGCGCCTGCGCGAAGCCGGAAAGATATGCGCATTGCGGTGAACATCTCCGGCCGGCTGATCTGAGACGCCGCCCGCATGCGCCAGATCCTCGAGCGCAGTGGGGGCGCGGTCATGGCCATGCCGGCGCCACTGGCGCGGGCACGAGACGCGGGATGATCACAGAATCAATGGGTGAGGGGGATATTTGATCCGTCTCCGGATCAAATCGGCGCGCCGCCAGACCGGGCAGTCACACGTGTGACTTCAAATCGGCGGAATCAAAGTCACACAGTTGCGTGTGTGTTCCGCTGCTTGTCTGGTCAAGGTGTTGATTTTTTTGGTGAGCCGACAGGGATTCGAACCCTGGACCTACTGATTAAAAGTCAGTTGCTCTACCAGCTGAGCTCTCGGCTCTGACCCTCTCGGGAGAGGCGCGGAAACTATAGTCGGCCCCCGCCCGGGTCAAGCGCCGCGGCGCCGCAGGCGCAGCAGGCTTTCACGCGCCATTCTCTCGCCCGATTCAATGCGCTAGAATAATATCATGATCACACGCTCACTCCCGCTGTGCCTGGCTGCCGCCGCCGGTCTGGCGGCGGCCGGGTGTGCGGGCGGCGCCGGGAACGGCATGGACGCCATGGTCACCGACACGCGCGACGCCGGGGCTGACGCCATGGGCCTGCCGCGCGAGCGCCCGGGACGCATCCAGGTGGATGAGGGCGATGACACCGTGCCCACCCCCTATGGCGGCGAAGGCGCGCGGCGCACGTGCTCGACCACCGCCCGCGACATCGCCCGCCTGACCGTGGTGCTGGGGCCGGACCGCGAGGCCCCGCCGCCGCAACCGGCTGAAGCGGAAGACGAAGACGACCCCACCATGATGGAGCGCGGCCGGGACATGGCTGCCGACGCGCCGGATCTGGCCCGCGACCAGTACCGCTCGCTGATTGTCGGGCTCAACCCGATCCGCCCGGTCGTGCGCTTTGTCGGCCGGGCCGGCGAGATCGAACGCGCGGCGCGCACAGAGCGCGAGCTGGCCATGAAGCGCCGCTCGTATCTGCGCGGCCTGCATGAAGGCTTCGGCTGCGGCCCGCACTATATGCAGCGCGCTCTCGAGGCCTACGGGTTGCTCGAAGCGGAGTGAGCGGGGCGTCAGTCCTTTGGCGCGCGATGGCGCACAGCGCCGGGCTTGCATCGCTCCGCGCGCATCATAGGCTCGGCGCTCCCTGACCCGCGCGGAGCGTCCATGAGCCATTTCACCCATCTTGAGTGTTCCATGACCGGCGCGCGCCTCGCCGCCGGCCAGGCCCATAATCTTTCGCCCGAGGGCTGGCCGCTGCTGGCGCGCTATGATCTGGCGGCGCTGAAGCGCACCGCCGACCGTGACGCCATCGCGGCGCGCCCCGGCCACACTCATCCGGGCTTCTGGAAATGGCGCGAGCTTTTGCCCGTGGCCGATGACGCCCATGTCACCAGCCTGGGCGAGGTGGACACGCCGCTGATCGAAACGCCTCATTCAGGGCGCACGCTGGGCCTGACGGGGCCGCTTCTGGTCAAGGATGAGGGCCGCCTGCCCACGGGCAGTTTCAAGGCGCGCGGGCTGGCGCTGGCGGTCTCCATGGCGCGCCAGTTCGGGGTCAGGGCCATGGCCATGCCCACCAACGGCAATGCCGGGGCGGCGCTGTCAGCCTATGGCGCGCGGGCGGGGATGGAGACCTGGTCGTTCTGCCCGGCCGATACGCCCGAGGTGAATGTGCGCGAGATCGCCGCCCAGGGCGGGCATGTGTTCCGGGTCAATGGCCTGATCCATCAGTGCGGCGCGCTGGTGGGCGCCCTGAAAGAGGAGATGGGCTGGTTTGACGTCTCGACGCTGAAAGAGCCCTACCGGATCGAGGGCAAGAAAACGATGGGGATCGAGCTCGCCTGGCAGCTGGGCTGGACCCTGCCGGACGCGATTTTCTACCCCACGGGGGGCGGCACCGGCCTGATCGGGATGTGGAAGGCCTTCGACGAGATGGAGGCTCTGGGCTGGATCGGGCCCGAGCGCCCGAAAATGTTCGCCGTCCAGGCCGATGGCTGCGCGCCCATCGTCAAGGCCTTCGAGGCGGGCGAGGAGCACGCGCCTGAATGGCTGGACGCCACGACCAGCGCGGCGGGCATACGCGTGCCCAAGGCGATTGGTGATTTCCTGATCTTGCGCGCGGTGCGCGCCAGCGGCGGGGCGGCGCTGGCGGTGAGCGAGGACGATATCGAACAGGTGCGCGCCCTGTGCGGGATCGTGGACGGGCTGTTGCTCTGCCCCGAAGGCGCCGCCGCCATGGCCGCCGTGCGCCAGGCCCGTCAGCGCAGCCTGATCGAGGCGGATGCGCGCTGCGTGGTGTTCAATTGCGGCGCCGGCCTGAAATACGCCCTGCCCGACCGCGCCCGCGATCTCGACCGCACCAGGCCGGTCACCCGGGCGATGCTGGAGGGCGAGGCGTGATCGCTCAGCTGATGACGCACGGGGCTGATCCGCCGTCCAACTGGGCCGTAGCACGCGCCCTGACCCGCTCTCAGCCCGCCGCGGGCCGCGTCTGAGGGCCGCGATTGCGCCGCCAGACCGACAGGTTGAGGGCGAAGGCGAAGCTGCCCCAGATCAGGTAGGGGACGAGCAGGGCGGCGGCCAGCAGATCATGGCGGGCAAAGGCGATGATGGTGGCGGCCACCGCCACCCACAGCAGGGCGATGATGATCACGCCGGTCAGGATGCGGTGCAGGCCGAAGAACACCGCCGACCACAGCGTATTCATGCTGATCTGCAGGCCCCACAGCGCGATGGCCGCGACGCTGCCTTCATACGTGCCCACCCGCGCCGCCGCGACGGACATGGACACGTAAAGGATCGCCCAGATGATCGGGAAGAGGAGGTTGGGCGGCGTCCAGGCCGGCTTGTCGAGCCCGCGATACCAGTCGCCCGGCTTGAACAATGCGCCCGCCGCCGCCGGCACGGCGCAGGTCGTCAGAAAAATTGCAAACAGAAAATAATCCAAAGCTTTGCCTCCCCCGGGGTGTGACATCGAACCTAGGGCGCGGGGGAGGGGGCGGCAATGTGTGGCGGAGGGAGGGACTCCCTCCCCCGAAGCGGGGAGGGTGGCTGAGCGAAGCGAAGCCGGGTGGGGGCGCCGCCGTCAGGCGGCTGCTAACATTCTGCCCCGGGCGGCGCCTCACCCCACCCGACCCGGCGCTGCGCGCCGGCCCACCCTCCCCATCAAGGGGAGGGAAAGAGTTAGCGCCCCCTAGCTCGCATGCACCGCCAGCAGCGGGATCCGCGCCGCGCGGATGGCCGGGACGAAGCCGCCCAGGAAGCCGACGATCACGGCCAGGATCACGCCTTGGACCACCGCGTCGCCGGTGACGGCGAAGGCGAAGATGACCTGGGTGAAGCCGCCCCCGAGCGTGGAGGCGCTGACCCCGTCGCACAGGAGCCAGGTCGCGGCGGCGCCGATCAGTCCGCCCAGGGCCGCCAGCACGATCGCCTCCACCATGGCGGCGATGAAGGCGGGAAAGCCGCCAAACCCGATGGCGCGCAGGGTGGCCAGTTCGCGCGTGCGCGCATCCACCGAGGCGTACATCGCGTTCCAGGCGCCCGCCAGCGCACCGATGGCCATGGCGATGGCCAGAGGCCAGCCCAGGAACATGATCAGATTGCTGGTGCCGCTGGCCGAGCGGGCGAAATAGGCGCGCTCCGACAAGACTTCCAGATTGAGGCGCGGCTCGTCCTCGGCGTATTCGCGCAAGCTCTCGATGGCGTCGGGCGAGGTCAGGCGGGCGCGCACGGTCTGCACGCCCGAGCCGCGATCATACAGATTCTGCACCACGCCCAGATCGGTCCAGACCTCGGAATCGAACACCGATCCGCCCGTGGAGAACACGCCCACGATGCGCCATTCATTATTGCCCAGCCGGATGGTCTCGCCCAGGGCGAAGCCGTCAAACTCGCGCTGCACGCTGGCGCCCACCACCAGCTCGGCTGTGCCCGGTTCGAACATGCGCCCCTCGGCCATTTCGAACTGCGGCCGCAGGCCGGGACCCTCCGGGCCGATGCCTCTCAGGGCGATATTGGCCCGGGTCTGGGTGGTGCGCCGGATGCCGTCCGCGACGACATAAAGCTCCGACGAGATCAGCGGCTGGCCGTCCGGCCCCTGGGCGATGCCCGGCGCGACTTCGAGAAGGCGAACCTCGTCACGGCTTATATTGGAGTTCATCTCCGACATCGCCCCGCCTCGCAACATGATCGCCACGTCATCTGTGCCCGCGCCTTCCTGGGTGGCGCGAAACCCGCTGGCCATGGCCATGAAGCCAAGCAGCACGCCCACCACCAGGGCGATGGACAGGATGGTCGCCAGCGACATCCCCCAGCGCAGGGGAATGGAGCGCAGATTGAGCAGCGTCACCGCAGTGGTTTGCTTGAGCATGACGTCTCTCCTCAGATCTTTCCAAGCGCATCGGAGATGCGCACGCGCATGGCGTTCCACGCCGGCAGCAGGCCGGTGATGAACCCCAGGGCCGCCATGAAGGCGATGGCGGTCGCCACATTGACAAGGGACAGACCGAAGGGCGGCAGGAAGCCGGACATCGCCGCGGAGGCCGCACTCGACGCCAGCGCCGCCAGGCCCAGCCCGATCAGTCCGCCAGCGAAGCTCAGCAACAGCGCCTCCCACAAGATCATCCGGAAGATGCGCGGCTCGGTGAAGCCCAGCGTCTTGAGCACGGCGATCTCGCGCGTACGCTCATTGACGGCCATCACCATGGTGGTGCCCACGATCATCAAAATGGTCGCAAACGCCGCCGCGATCACCCAGGTCAGGATCAGGCCGATATTGCCGAACTGCTCCATGAAGGCCTCGTTGAAGGCGGCCTCGGTGGTGGTGGAGGTTTCGGCGGGCGAATTGGCGAACAGCGCGTCAATGGCCTGGCTGATCTCGTCATTCCGGCTGGCGTCATCGGTCACCACGGTCATCCAGTGAAAGCTGTCGCGTCCGAAGGCCAGGCTCTCGTTGAAATACTCGTAGTGGAACATGAGGTAATTGGTCGGGTAGGTGCCGTCGGCGTCATCGAAGATGGCGCAGATATCCATCTCCCACGCCTGGC
Source organism: Oceanicaulis sp. (assembly GCA_022565365.1). GTDB lineage: Bacteria > Pseudomonadota > Alphaproteobacteria > Caulobacterales > Maricaulaceae > Oceanicaulis. Next base: position 481 of record JAIUMW010000080.1, on the reverse strand, counting down.
CGCCGCCCTGCTGCTGCCAGATATTGGACATGAGCGGGATGCGGTCGCCGACCGCCCAGCCATACTGGGTCACCAGCGCCTGGCCGATTGCGGCGCAGGTGCGGGTCTGGATGAAGGCCTCGCGCTCCGCCTCGGCGAACACCAGCTCGGGATAGGCGTCGATATAGGATTGCGGATCGACCGCGAAGCTTTGAACAAAGTTCTGCGGCTCCTGATAATACCCGCCAAACCAGCTGGCCGGCGCGACCACGCGCACCCCTTCCACCTGGTTGATGCGGTCCCAGTAGGCATAGGGCATGGCCACGGTGAAATTGATCCGGTTGACCGTCACCAGCCGCTCCTGTGCGGCGGCGGTCGTGCCCATGGAGAACGCGTTTTGCATTGCGCCCAACATGCCGAAAATCAGGAAGGCGACGAGGATGGAGACAATCAGCAGGATAGCCCGCAAACGCTTGCGGAACAGGTTCTTGCGAATAAGGGT
>JAIUMW010000079.1 GCA_022565365.1 Oceanicaulis sp. | reverse complement strand
GCAGGCGCTGGGCAGGAAAGCTCATCATGCCCGTATGGGCGAAGCGGTGCGAGGACGTGCCCACCGACCGGATCAGCAGGCCCGCCGCGCCGCGGTTTTCAGCCTCCACCCAGCCTTGCGTGCGCTTGCGGTTGGCCCAGCCATAGCCCTCGCCGGTGCGGGCCGCCGTCATGCGGTCATTGACGAAGACCAGCTTGCCCTCCAGCGCGTCCTCGGCGCCATCGAATTCCAGCAGGTCATCAAAGCTGTCAAAGAACACGATTTCGGCTTCCAGCCCGCCCTCGGGCGTGGCCGCCGCGCCGCCCAGCGATGTGGCGTAGAGCTCCTGCGGATAGGGGTGGGTGATCGCCACTTCCTCGAAGATGGAATGGCCGCGCGTCCACAAATCCATCGGGAAGTCCTCGACCCGGACGTTTTCAAAGCCCAGCTCGTTGAACATCGCCACCGCCCAGTCGCGCGCCCGCGCCTCCTGCGGCGTGCCCGCCAGGCGCGGGCCTATCTCGGTGGTCAGCGATTCGGTCAGCCTGTAGGCCAGATCGCTTTCCAGCCCGGCCTGCGCCAGGGCGCGGGCATGCACGCGCGCCTCTTCGGGCAGCTCGGCCGCATGGACCGGCACAGACAGGAAAGCGGCCATAGCCGCTGTAATGACCAGGCGCATGACGGAATCTCCCACATATTTCATGACGTCATCGTAATGACATCGCACCGGCGTGCAAACCGCGCGCGGTAGGCGCAACGCAGGAGCCGCGCTATAGATGGGCCATGACTGACGCTCCTGACGCCCCGTCTCCTCCGGCCGAAACCGGCAGCCCGGCCCGGCGCGCCGCTCCGGCGAACGCGCGCGCCCGCCGCGGGGCCACGTCAAAGCCCGATCCCGGCCATGGCCGCTGCACCCCCGCCTGGTTTGGCCAGGCGGCGCGGGGGCTGGCCTCCGCCCTGCCCCCTAACCGCACGGGCCTGCGCCTGTCCGGCGCGCTGCGCCCTGCAGCGCTGGCGGCGCTCAAGGGCGATGCTGCGGACGTGCGCGCCTTCGGTCTGTCCTTGCGCCTCTACCCGCGCGACAGCCTGGCGGAGAAGCGCGCCTTCCTCACCCCGCAATGCTTTGACCCCCACGAGCTGGCCGCGCTGCGCGACGCCATGGGGCCGGGCAAGGTGTTCATCGATGCGGGCGCACGCGCCGGCCTCTACGCCCTGATCGCCGCCAGGGCCGGAGGCCCGGCCAGCCGGGTGATCGCCGTGGAGCCGGACGGGCGCCTGCGCCGGCGCATCGCCTTCAACGCGCGCCAGAACGCGCTGGCCCATGTGGAGATTTCCGGCGTGGCGCTGGCCGATTACGAAGGCGAGGACGTGCTGCGCTACGTGCCCGGCAAGCCGGGCGCCCCGGCGCTGACCGGGCCGCAAACCCCCGGCGGCGAGGCGGTGCGCGTCACCACCCTGCCCCGGCTGATGGACGAGATGCGCGTCACAAGGGTGCACGCCCTCAAGATCGATGCCGGGGGCGGCGAGGCGGTGATCCTGCGCGCCTTCTTCGCCGGCGCCGATCCGGCGCGCTGGCCGGATCTTCTGATCGTGGAGCGCGCCGACCTTGAGGGACGCAACAGCCCCGACGCGGCGCAGCTGGCGCTGGGGCGCGGCTACCGGATCATTGAAACCACACGCATGCACCAGATATTACGCCTGACCCCGGCCGGGGCCAGCTGACAACGGGAGGGCGTCATGTCCGAAGTCGATCTCATCCTCACCGGGCGGCGCAAGGATCTGGGCGGATTTTCCGTCTCGCGCGTCCTGCCCGGCGCCAAGCGCCGCCGCGTCGGGCCCATCGTCTGTCTCGACGAGATGGGCCCGGCCGTCGTCGAACCCGGTAAGGGCGTGGATGTGCGCTCTCACCCGCATATTGGCCTGGCCACCCTGACCTATCTGTTCGAGGGCGAGATGGACCATGCCGACTCGCTGGGCGTACACCAGACGGCGACCCCCGGCGCGGTCAATCTGATGGCCGCCGGGCGCGGCATCGTCCATAGCGAGCGCACAGGGCCGCGCGCCCGCGCCGCGGGCCACGCCCTGCACGGCATCCAGGCCTGGATCGCCCTGCCCGGCGAGGCCGAGGAGATGGAGCCGGAATTCCACCATCATGACCCGGACGAGATGCCCGGGTTCGAGCGCGGCGGCGCGCATCTGCGCCTGATCATGGGCTCAGCCTACGAGCACAGCTCGCCGGTGAAGACCTTCTCGCCCATGGTCTATCTCCACGCCGAGGCGCCCGCCGGCGCCGCCATCGACCTGCCCAAAGGTCATGGCGAGCTCGCCGCCTATGTGGTCTCAGGCCAGATCGAAACCGGCGGCGAACCGGTGAGCGCAGGCCATATGGCGGTGTTCGGCGCCGGCGAAGCGCCGGTGGTCCGCGCCCGCGCCGACAGCCGCATCATGATCCTGGGCGGCGCCAATATTGGCGAGCGCCATATCGACTGGAATTTCGTCTCATCCAGCAAGGCGCGCATCGAGCAAGCCAGAACCGACTGGCGCGCCAGCATTGCCGGGGGCTTCAAAGACACCCCCTTCGCCCTGCCGCCGGGCGAACACGAATGGATCGCCCTGCCCGGCGATCCTGAGCCAGGTTCGCCGCCGGCGCAGACTGAGGATTGTCCGACGAGTTGAGGCCTAATACGCCGCCTCTTCAAAAATCGGATCCAGCTTGCCGCCCCAGACGCCGTGATAGCGTTCCAGCAGGCGTTCGGCGGGACTGATTCCGGTGCGGGCGATCTCGTCGAGATCGTCGAGGAAAAGGGCCTCGTTCTCGCCATGGGCGTTGAGGCGCGCGCGCGCTTTCAGGCCTGAGCGGGCGATGGCGAGGATGTCCTTGGCCACGTCCTGCAGGGTGCGGGTGCGGAAGGGGGTTTTGAGGGCAAAGCGCGCCGCGCCGATACGCAGGCAGGCGCGCTCCTCGCGCGTCCAGTCGCGCACATACTCCCAGGCCGCGTCCAGCGCCGCGTCGTCATAGAGGAGCCCGACCCAGAAGGCCGGCAGGGCGCACAGATTGCTCCACGGCCCGCCATCGGCGCCGCGCTGTTCCAGGAAGGTTTTCAGGCGCACTTCAGGGAACAGGGTGGAGAGATGATCCTCCCAGTCGCTCAGGACCGGGACGACGCCCGGAAGTGCAGGCAATTTGCCTTGAAGGAAGTCGCGGAAGGACTGGCCCGAGGCGTCGAGATAGCGGCCCTCGCGCTTGACGAAATACATCGGCGCATCCAGCGCCCAGTCCACATATTGCTCATAGCCGAACCCCTCATCGAAGGCGAAGGGCAGCATGCCGGTGCGGTTGGAATCCACATCGGTCCAGACATGGGCGCGGTAGGACAGATAGCCGTTCGGGCGCCCGTCGGCGAAGGGCGAGTTGGCGAACAGGGCGGTGGCCAGCGGCTGCAGCGCCAGCGAGACGCGCATCTTCTTGACCATGTCCGCTTCGCTGGAGAAATCCAGATTGGTCTGGACGGTGCACGAGCGGAACATCATCTGATGACCGAGCCCGCCGACTTTGGGCATGTAGTCGCGCATGATCTGGTAGCGCGCCTTGGGCATCATCGGGGTGTCGGCCAGCGCCCAGACCGGCGAGAAGCCAAGACCCAGGAAGCCCGCGCCGATCTCGTCTGCGACCTCGCGCACCTCGCGCAAATGCCCGTTCACCTCGCGGCAGGTCTCGTGCAGGTTTTCCAGCGGCGCGCCCGACAGTTCAAACTGCCCGCCCGGCTCCAGCGTGATGGAGCCGTCCTGGCGCTTCAGGGCCACCGTCTTGCCATCCTCGACAATGGGCTCCCAGCCAAAGCGGGCGAGGCCTTCGAGCATTTTGCGCACGCTGGCCTGTTCGCCGTCATAGGGCAGAGGCAGATTGGCGCCGCGGATAAAGCCGAATTTTTCGTGCTCGGTGCCGATACGCCAGCGCTCGCGCGGCTTCTCGCCCGAGGCCGAGTGCGCGATCAGCTGCGCCTTGCTCTCGATGGGATCGCCCTCGCCGCCGGGATTATAGGTTCCGCTCATCCGTCTGCGCCTCCGGCCCGCCTCGCGTCAGTGGCCGCACAGTTAGGGGGGCAAAGCCCCTGCGGCAAGGGCGGATATCGCCTCGCGGCTCACAGGAGCGCGAGCGCGCTAGCCCCAATCGCCCATCACAGCCTGCCACAGGGCGAGGGCCGCCGCCGCCGCCGTGTCGGCGCGCAGTATGCGCGGGCCGAGGCTGACCGGCACGACGCCCGGCAACCCCCGCAACCGCTCACGCTCCTCCGGCGCAAACCCGCCTTCAGGACCGATCAGGATGGCCCAGTGTTGAGTCTTTTCGGTATTGCGCTGCTCGCTGTCATCTGAAGCTGGCGGAACATCTGGACCGCTGCGCCCCCCACCCCGGCCCTCCCCCGGTGGGGGAGGGAGAGCCGTGTCGGCTGCTTCGCTTTTTCCGGCAGACTGGCCATTGCCCGACGCCGTCGCCCTGCCAATCGATCTGTCTGCGCCATACGCCTCGTCAGGCGCAGACCCGCTCCCTCCCCTTGAGGGGAGGGTTGGGGTGGGGTGATGCAGCGCTTCAGCAATCACCTCGGCCTCGATGAACTGGCCATCCGCGCTGACCCGGAACCGCTGCTCATCGCGGACAGCCAACAGCGCCTCCAGCATCGGGGCGCCCCCCGTCTCGTCACAGAAGATCAGGCGCTGATCGGGCGGCCAGGCGTCCAGGAGCGACTCCAGCCTGACCGGCTCGCCGATCACCGGCACGTCCAGGCGTTCGGTCTGTTCGGCGGCCTCGCGCGCCAGCGCGGACAGACGATCTGTGCGCACGCGTTCGGCCTGGGTGCGCCGGGTCAGAACCGGGATGATGGCGCGGGCGCCCAGCTCGGTGGCTTTTTCCACGATGAAGTCGGTGCGCGCCTTCTTCACCGGGGCGAAATACAGCGTCAGTGGCGGCGGGACGGCCTGTTCGCGCAGGCGCTCGGCGAGCTCCAGGCGCGCCTCGCGCTTGCCGGCAGACGCCAGCACCGCGCGCCATTCCCCGGCGCGCCCGTTGAACACCCGCACGCCGTCGCCGGGCTGGCGGCGCATCACCGACACCAGATAATGCGCCTGATCGCGCTCCAGGATCAGGGCGGCGCCCTCGCTCAGGGGCGCGTCGACGAACAGGCGGGGGTCGGTGCTCATGCATGGGGTGTATCGCGCCGCCCTGCACTGCGGCAAGGCGCGCTTGGCCGCCGGGCCGCCCCCGCGATAGGGTGCGCCCATGACCCTCAACCCGGACCGTCCAGTTCTCGATTCTCTACCCAAATCCTGGGTGGACCGCGCGCCGGCCTTCGCCCGGCCCTATCTGCGTCTGGCGCGCTATGACCGGCCCGTGGGCTTCTGGCTGCTGGCGATCCCGTGCTGGCTTGGGCTGGCGGCGGCGCGGCTGGACACCGGCATTGGCTGGGATGATTTGCGCCTGGCGCTCCTGTTCGGCATCGGCGCGGTGGCCATGCGCGGGGCGGGCTGCACCTGGAATGACATGATCGACCGCGATCTGGATGCGCGCGTGGCGCGCACCGCCGACCGGCCGCTGGCGGCGGGAACAGTCAGCCTGCGCCAGGCGCAGATCTTTCTGGGCGCGCAATTGCTCGTCGGCCTGATCGTCCTGGTCATGCTGCCCGTGCCGGCGATCCTCACCGCGCTGGCGGCGATGGCGCTGGTGGCGGCCTATCCGTTCATGAAGCGCATCACCTGGTGGCCCCAGGCCTGGCTGGGACTGACCTTCAACTGGGGCGTGCTGGTGGCGGGCGCAGCGGCAGGCGCCGTGTTCAGCCCGGCCATACTCTTCCTCTACGCCGCGCTGGTGGTGTGGACGCTGGGCTATGACACGATATACGCCTGCCAGGACAAGGAAGATGATGCGCTGGCCGGGGTGAAGTCCTCGGCGCTGAGGCTGGAGGGCGCGGTCAAGCCCTTCGTGCTGACATGCTATATCGTGTCGGCGGCGCTGGCGCTGGCGGCCGGGCTGGCAGGCGGCGCGGGGCTCGGCTTCGCTCTGGGCTTCGCGCTATACGCCGCGCATCTCTTTCACATCGCCCAGAGCTTTGATCCGGAGCAAAATGACGCCTGCCTGATCAAGTTCAAGGCCAGCGTCCCGACCGGTCTCCTGCTGACGGGCGCGTTTCTGCTCGGCGGATTGTAAGCGCTGCGCCACAGCGGCGCAGCGCTTACCATTCCTAGGCCGCCTTGATGCCCGACACGAAGCGGGTCATCTCGGCCTTGAGCTGATCGGCGCGGCCGTTGAGCGTCTCGCAGGCGGCGAGCAATTCACCCGACGCCTCGCCATTGCCCTCGGAAATCTGCTTGAGGGCCTCGACCGTCGCGGCGATCTGGCCGGCCGCCGCAGCCGCTTCCTGAATGGAATGGGCGATATCGCTGGTGGCGGCGCCCTGCTGTTCAGCAGAGGCGGCGACGCCGCCGGTCAGCGCATCCAGATCGCTGATGCGTTTCACGATGTCGGCGATGCGATCGACCGTGTGGCCCGTCGCCGCCTGGATGGCGGTCATCTGGGCTTCGATATCGCCGGTGGCCTTGGCGGTCTGGGTGGCGAGCGCCTTGACCTCGTTGGCCACGACGGCGAACCCCTTGCCGGCCTCGCCCGCCCGCGCCGCTTCAATGGTGGCGTTCAGCGCCAGCAGATTGGTCTGCTCGGCGATGCCGTGGATCAACGCGACGACTTCGCCCACCTTGCTGGCGTTTTCCGCCAGGGTGCGGACATCGGTATCCGTGGCCCGGGCCGTGGACGCAGCTTCACCAATGAGTGAAGACGCGTCGGAAATCTGGCGCGAGATTTCCTGAATTGACGCGGACAGCTCTTCCGACGCGCCAGCCACCGACTGCACATTGGCCGAGGTCTCTTCGGACGCGGCGGCGGCCGAGGTGGATTCTTCACTGGTGCGAGTGGCGTTCGAGTTGACCACTCCGGCAGCCGTGTAGACGCGGCCGGCAGCCTGGAAGACGTCTTCGATCAGCGCGCCGACTTCGGACTCGAACTGTTCGGCGGTGCTGACCATCGCCCTGCGCTGCGCCTCGCGTTGGCGCTGTTCGGCCTGCTCCTGGTCGGCCTTGAGCGCCTGCGCCTCCGCCAAGGTCGTGCGCAACTTGCCCACCGTGGTCCAGAGCTGGCCGATCTCGTCACGGGTTCGAACGTCGGGCACCTCCACGTCAAGATCGCCATTGGCGACCTCTTCGAGCACGTGGGTGACTTTTTTCAGGGGGCGGCTGACCTGAACCATGGCGATGAACAGCCCGAAAGCCAAGCCGCCCGCCACGCCGACCAGGGCAATGACGCTCAGAACAATGACGCGGGTGTCGTAGAAGGACTTCAACTCGGCATCGATCACATCAAGCTGCTCGCGGTTGCGGTCAACCAGTGCATCGATCTCCTGCTGGTAGGCGCGCCGGTTCGCCCGGTTCGCGTCATTATTGCCCTGGATATTGGCCTGGGCCGGATCCACCTGCGTGCCGAGCCGCGCGGTTTCCTCCCGGAAGCTGCGGAATTCTGCGGTGCGCGTGCGCACCGCTTCGAACAGCGCCCGGTCTTCGCCGGAGGCCGGAATCTACTGGCTCCAATCGTCGAGCAGCGCATCAATCGAGTCGAGACGGCGCAGCAGGCCCTGCGCGAACGGGGCCGCCTGCCCGGTGGTTTGCGAAGCGTAGATGCCGCGCGATTCCATCACCACGCCCGTGACCAGGCGGTTGATCTGGGCGCCGAAATAGGCCCGGTCGGACGCGTTCTCATACGCTGCAACCCGGACATTATAGGCTTGCATGCTCTGAATGCCGAGACCGGCGAGAATTATCGCAACCAGCCCCAAAACGCCGACCACAGACAGGATTTTCAAGCGAATGCTCATTTCGTCTCCCCCTGAAGAGTATCAGAGGAAGTCATGGACCCGTTTCAATAATGACGGGTAAACCATGCTGACTGCAGCAGATCAGCCAGATCGGCGCTTCAGCCGAAAGCCGCCCTAGTTGCAGGCCGCCGCGTCCGGGTCAGCCTCGCACACGACTTGCGCAGCCCAGCGGGCAATGTCGCTCGCCGCGTCACCCGAAGCGCGCGAGAACGCCGCCACGATGGCGCCCTGGCGATGGGCGCTGGCGCGGACCTCGTGATTGAACACCTGGCGCGCCGCCAGAATGCGTTCATCACGGTCGATGATGCGCGCGCGCACGGTCACCCGCACCAGCGGGGCGGCGTTGTCGCCCTGATCATAGACCGCCTCGAACCGGCGCAGCGCCACGTCCAGCCGGAAGCGCGCACTGACGCCATCCTCGGCGCGCACCGGAGATACTTGCGGCGCTTCAGCCTGGAAAGCGTCTTCGAGCACGCTCTCGAACATCGCTGGCGCGGGCGAAGCCCAGGCGGCGCCGGCCATGTAGGCGATGGCGCCGCCGCGATCGATGGCGATCTTGTCGCCCGCCAGCGCGCGCGAGGCGGAGATGCGCTCCACGCTCAGCGGGATGGCGCCGCGCATGGGCGAGGGCGCCGTCTCGGTGATGCCGGCGTCCAGCCGGTAGAGCATGCGCGGATTGGGCTCGGGCAGAAGCGAGATGCACCCCGTCAGGGCGAGGGCCGCCGCCAGTGCAGCGCCCAGCGCCAACGGGCGTTTGCGATTGAGAGCGCTCATTGGGGAACCTCCACTTCTTCACCGGACGACCGGGCGACAAACCCTGACGGGTCTTCTTCCAGATCGAGCACGATGCGTTCAATCGCCGCCAGCGCGGCGCGCAGATCACGGATCGCCGCGGTCAGCTGCCCGAGGCCCTCCTCAGTGAAGCGCTCCAGGCCCGGACGGAGGGCGGTGAGCATCTCGTAGGTTTCCTGCGATGCGCGGTCGACTTCGATGGAGGCGGCGGACACATCGGCCACCATCACGCTGACCTCGTCGGTGAGGAAGGCCTCAGCCGTGCGCCCGAACTGCTCCAGGCTCACCGCAGCGCCCGACACGTCCTGAGCCGCCTGATCGAGGCTGCGGATGGCGACGCGAAGCTCAGTCACCAGCCCATCCTCGCCGGCCAGTTCACCGGTCAGGACCTCGATATTGCCCATGGTGCGCGAGAAGGTCGCGACATTCTCCTCGCTGAGCAGCGCCCCGACACGCGCAAAGGCGAGCTGGGAGCTTTCCAGCAACGTCTCGCCGCCCGATATCAATTCATCCAGCTGGGTCTGGCGGGCATAGATTCGCGGCGCCCGGTCGCCGAATCGGCCTTCCAGGCGCGCGGCGTCCTGCGACCCGCCGGAGACCTGGATCAGCGACAGGCCGGTCAGCCCCTGGGGCTCCAGCTGGGCGACCGAGTCCACCTTGACCGGCGTGGTCGCATCGACCCGGATGCGCGCGACGACCTGGGTGGTGTCTTCCGGGTTCAGGCCCAGATCGGTGACCTCGCCCACCTGAATGCCGTTGAAGCGCACTTCGGACGCCACACGCAGGCCGCGCACAGGGCCGTCGAACAATACGTCGTACTCGCGATACTCGCGGTCGAACGCCATCTGCGACAGCCAGAGCGCGAAGAAGCCGCCGGCCAGCACCAGAAAGACGACGAAAAAGCCGACCAGGGCGTGATGGGCTCTAGTTTCCATGTTTCAGTCCACCTGTTCGCGACTTCATGGCGCGGTGCTCGAGCGCAGGGCGGCCCGCCCGCGCGGTCCGCCGAAATAATCCTGGATCCACGGATGCGGGTTCTGCGTCAGCTCGGCCAGCGGCGCATTGGCGATGACGCGCTTCTCCGCAATCACCGCCCCCCGGTCGCAAATCGTGTGCAGCGTATCAAGATCGTGCGTGATCATCACTACCGTGAGTTCGAGTGTCTGTGACAATTCCTTGATCAATGTGTCGAAATTACCAGCCGCGATCGGATCAAGGCCAGCGGTGGGTTCGTCCAGGAACAGAATATCGGGGTCCAGCGCCAGCGAGCGGGCCAGAGCGGCGCGCTTGCGCATGCCGCCCGACAGTTCAGACGGCAACTTGGCCGCCGCGTCCGCTTTGAGATCCGCCAGCGATATCTTCAAGTCCGCCAGCTCCTCCATCAGGGCGCGGCTCATGGACAGGTGCTCGCGCATGGGCGCCATGACGTTCTCGCGCACGCTCAGCGCCGAGAACAGCGCGCCGTACTGGAACAGCACGCCCCAGCGCCGCTCCAGCGCCAGCTGCTCGTCCGGCGCAAATTTCGAACGCGGGCGCCCGTCAAAAAAGATTTCCCCCGCAGCCGGCTTCAGCAGTCCGAGGATCGAGTTCAGCAGCACCGACTTGCCGGATCCCGACCCGCCCACAATCGCCAGCACCTCGCCGCGCCGGACTTCAAAGTCCAGCCCGTCATGGACGACATGGCTGCCGAACTGCGTGCGCAATCCGCGCACTTCGATGAGGGGCGGCGCGCTCATATGTCGAGCTCCAGATAGAGCATGGCGAACACCGCATCGATGAGGATCACCGCGAAGATCGCCTGCACCACCGCCGTAGTCACCGCCGAGCCCAGGCTCTCCACATCGCCGCCCACTTTCAGACCGTGGCGGCAGCCGATGATCGCGATCATCAGGCCGAACACAGGCGCCTTGGACAGGCCCACGAACAGGTGCTGGATCGGCACTGAATCCTGCAGGCGCACGATGAATTGCAAGGGCGAGATGTCGAGCGTGGTCCAGCTGACCAGCATGCCGCCGAACAGACCGCTCAGCATCGCCGCCAGGGTGAGCAGCGGCGCCATCACCACGCAGGCGAAAAGTCGCGGCAGAACAAGCACTTCATAGGGATCGAGGCCCATCACCTTCATGGCGTCGACTTCCTGCTGCATTTTCATCGAGCCGATGGAGGCTGTGAAGGCCGAGGCCGAGCGCCCCGCCAGCAGGATCGCGGTGATCAGAACGGCGAATTCACGCAGCACCGACACGCCCACCAGATCCACTGTGAAGATCGAAAAGCCGAACACTTCAAGCAAATTGGCGCCCATATAGGCGACCACCGCGCCGATGAAGAAGGACAGAACGGCGATAATCGGCAGGGCGTTGACGCCCACCGATTCCATCAGCGCCACCATCGACGTCACCCGCCAGCGCGCCGGGACAGGGACGACCGCCAGCGCGGTGAGGCAGGTGCGTCCGAAAAAGGCGAAGCTCTCCACGGTTTCGCGCCAGACCGCCTCAGCGCCCGCGCCGATGCGCGCCAGAATGCCAACCAGCGAGCGGTCGATATCGGGCTCGGGCTCGCAGCGCACGTCGCGGGTGCGAATCTCCGAGATCAAGCGGCGCGCGGTGGGGTGATCGCCGATGAAGACCTCGCTTTCGCCCGTGTCTGCGTCCGGGCGCGGCCCGAGCGTGCGGCTCAACAGGTAGGCCCCCGCCGTATCGATGCGCCCGAGGCCCGTCACGTCGATCGCCAGGCTGCCCGGGTCGCTGTCGGCCTGCAGCTTGCGCAGCGGCGCGTCCAGACGCGCAATAGCCTCGATCACCCAGTCGCCGCGCGGCTCCAGAATCAGGCGCCCGGCCTCCAGGCGCGTCGACAGGCTTGCGCTGTCCGGCTTGATCGTGTCGGCGCT
>JAIUMW010000078.1 GCA_022565365.1 Oceanicaulis sp. | reverse complement strand
GCGCGCGCGCGACGGTGCGCGCACCCGGCTGCTCGCGGACCAGTCGGCGCTGTAGGACGAGCTCAAGCGCGCCCGCGCCGAGAGCGCGCAGGCAAGGCGCGAAAACGCGGCGGTGCCCGATCATCACGATTACAGCGAGGCGCAGACCCGTGACCGCTTCATCGATCTGCTCCTGCGCGAATCCGGCTGGGCGCTCGACCAGCCTGAGGATACCGAGTTTCGCGTCGAGGGCATGCCGAATGCACAAGGCTTCGGCTTCGTCGATTACGTCCTCTGGGGCGAAGACGGCAAGCCGCTTGGGCTCGTCGAGGCCAAGGCGACGCGCCATGATGCGCGCAAGGGCCAGCAACAGGCCAGGCTCTATGCCGATTGCCTCGAAAAGGCCTATGGCCAGCGTCCGGTGATCTTCTATTCCAACGGTTATGAGCACTGGATCTGGGACGATACACGCTATCCGCCGCGCCAGATCGGCGGGTTCTACAAGCGCGACGAGCTGGCCTGGCTGATCCAGCGCCGCACCGCCTGCAAGAAGCTGTCCGAGACGCGCATCGATACGAAGATCGCGGGCTACCAACGCCCCTACCAGCAGCGCGCCATCCGCGCGATCACCCGCAGCTTCGAGGAGCAGGGCGAGCGCAAGGCGCTGCTCGTGATGGCGACCGGCTCGGGCAAGACGCGCACCGTGGTTGCGCTGATCGATCTGCTGATGCGCGCGGTCTGGGTGAAGCGCGTTCTGTTTCTCGCCGACCGGGTCGCGCTGGTGCGGCAGGCGACGAACGCCTTCAAGGAGCATCTGCCGGATTGCGCGCCGGTTAATCTCGTTACCGAGCGCACCAGCGAGGGCCGGGTCTTCCTCTCGACCTATCCGACGATGATGAACCTGATCGACGGCAAGCAGGACGAGACCCGCAAGTTCGGCCCGGGCCACTTCGACCTCGTCGTCATCGACGAGGCGCACCGTTCCGTTTATCAGCGTTTCCGCGCCATCTTCGAATATTTCGACGGATTTCTCGTGGGTCTGACGGCGACCCCCAAGGAGGATGTCGATCACAACACCTACAGCCTGTTCGACCTCGAGGACGGCGTGCCCACCGATGCCTACAGCCTCGACGAGGCCGTCGCCGACGGGCATCTGGTGCCGCCCATGGCGATTTCCGTGCCCTTGAAGATCGTGCGCTCGGGCCTGCGCTACGACGAACTCTCGGATGAGGAAAAAGAGCAGTGGGACATGCTCGAATGGGGCGAGGATGATGTTCCCGAAACCGTCGAGGCGGCGGAGGTCAACAAGCGCCTGTTCAACGAGGATACCGTCGATCGCGTGATCGCCCATCTGATGGAGAACGGCGTCAAGGTGGAAGGCGGCGACAGGCTCGGCAAGACCATCATCTTCGCCAAGAACCAGGCGCATGCAGAATATATTGAGGAGCGTTTCAACGCGAATTACCCTGAATTGAAGGGTCAATTCGCCCGCACCGTCACCTACAAGAGCGACTACGCCCAGACGCTGATTGACGATTTTTCGCTCAAGGACAAGGAGCCGCATGTCGCGATCTCGGTCGACATGCTCGATACCGGCATCGATGTGCCGGAGATCGTCAATCTCGTCTTTTTCAAGCCGGTGCGCTCGAAGACCAAGTTCTGGCAGATGATCGGACGTGGCACGCGGCTGTGCCCCGACCTGTTCGGGCCGGGCCAGGACAAGGAATTCTTCCGGGTCTTCGACTATTGCGAGAACCTCGAATTCTTCGGTGCCAATCCCGAGCTCAAGGATCCCGGCGCCGGCAAGAGCCTCGGTGAGCGCCTGTTCGCTGCCCGGCTCGATCTTGTCCTCGCGCTCGACGAGAAGGCCCGGCGGGAGGACACCGAGGCAGGTGCCGACGGCTTCGCCGAGGAGGGAGAGCCCTATCGCGCCGAGAATGAAGCTGAGGCAATCGCCACCGAGCGACAGGTGCGCGATGCGGCGCTCGACCATCTGCGCGAGACGGTCGCCGGGATGAACCTCGACAATTTCATCGTGCGCCAGCGCCGACGGGCGGTCGAGAAATACCAAGCTCCGGAAGCGTGGCAGAAGCTGGATGAGGGCGCCCGCACAGAGCTCGTCGAGGAAGTGGCGCCGATGCCCACGGCCAAGCGCCAAGGCAGCGAGGATGCCAAGCGTTTCGATCTCCTGATATTCTCCCTGACGCTCGCGATGCTGCGCGGCAGCGCGCGCTATGAGGCTCTGCGCAAGCAGGTGGTCGAGATGGCATCGGCGCTGGAAGAGCACATGGGCGTGCCGGCAGTGGCTGCGCAGGCGCAGTTGATCGCCGAGATCCAGGAAGAGCATTGGTGGGAGGGCGTGACCGTTCCAGTGCTGGAGCTGGTCCGCTTGCGTCTGCGCGATCTCGTCGTGCATATCGACAGGCGCAGGAAAGCCGTCGTCTATACGAATTTCGCAGACGAGATCGGCGAGGGCGCTGATGTCGCGCTACCGCAGGTGGGCGCGGTCGATTTCGCGCGGTTCAAGGCCAAGGCCCGCCATTTCCTCCGAACTCACGAGAACCACATCGCGCTCAACAAGCTGCGGCACGGCAAGCCGCTGACCAAGGTCGACCTTGAGGAACTGGAGAAGATGCTGCTTGATGCGGGGATCGGTGGTGCCGACGACATCGAGCGCGCCAAAGAGGTGAGCGCCGGCTTCGGACGTTTCCTACGCTCGCTCCTTGGCCTCGACCGCGCCGCCGTTCAGACGGCATTCGGCGAGTTCCTGGCCGATGGCAAGGCGAGCGCCAGCCAGATCGAGTTCATCAACCTCGTCATCGAGCAGTTGACCGAGAAGGGCTACATGGACCCGGCGCTGATCTATGACAGCCCGTTCATCGACATTGCACCGCAAGGGCCCGAGCAGGTTTTCGATGATGCGCAGGTGACCGAGCTGTTTCAGCGGATCAAGGCCTTCAACGAAAGCGCTGTGGCTTGACGTGGATGCATCTACTTTGGGTTTCGTTGCGCTGAGCTGAGAAGCGAGGCCGTGATGGATCTCATGGTAGACGCATCTACGGTCATTTGGTCAAGCTGGCGGACGATCGCCCGCGACCCAGTCGGTCTGCCCATGGTGCCGATCTAGATATGCGTTTAATCGCACAGGGAGAGTCGCTGGCGCTGATATCGGGCCCCGGAGCATATACCCCTGCTGGGAACGGAGATGCCCGCCACAGGCGCTCTCAGGGCTTTCTGCGAATCAGGTCTCTGCCAAGGATGAGCTACGGCGACATTGCGGGCAGACGCTGCGACGTGTCTGAAGAATCGTCCGCAGTCGGCGAAACATATTTTTGGCCTTGCGGGGCAACGCTTCCGCAGTGCAGCTGCGCTGCTTTACTCGAAGGGCGAAAAAACTATTTCGACCCGATTTTTAAACCAATTTTAAACTTTTATCAACCAAAACACGTCTTTTGATTTTAAAGCGGCCGTTCATAACACCAAGGATAGCGTTGGTGCACAGGGAGGCCAAAAGCCTATCCCAAAGGTGCGCCCCGAAGCGTCTAGGGCTTCGATTGCCGAGATACGTCGGCGCCGCATCAGACACCCTGCAACGAAGACAGCGACGTCCCGGAGAGCGGAAAGAGAAGATACGTCTGCGTCGTGCCGACGGTGGCCAGCGGAACACCGAGAACGATCCCCGGAGGTGCGTTGAGCGGGCGCAGCCCGCGATGCGATCCGGAGGGGGCATATCCCAAAACGTGAACGGTTACCTCCCGGAGGCATTTGTGTTTTGGATGTGTCGGAAGAATCGAGCGGGCGGAGCCCGCGAGAACTTCCGGAGGGTGATGAAGCAGAAGGCGTAACGCTTTCCATAATATTTGTATATATTCTAAGAGTAGATAGAAGAATATACCACGGAACGCGTTACACCTCCGGATGTTCAGCGCTTCAGATGTCATGCAGCGTCTCCGCAGAAGCACGCTCTTGACGCTGGCGTTCACGGAACCGTCTCTGACGCTCCCGGTTTTGAGTGTTCTTGCGATCACGAACTGGATCGTCCGTTTTTAAATTCTTCTTCAGCAATCCCTGCACTACGATTCCGGCAATGCGACAAGATTGTCTTTCGGGGCAGGTAGCACAAGACGGTGCCGCGTCGAATGCGCTAGGAATACCGAAGCACGTCATCCGCATTTGCTGTGGTTCAAGCACGTCCTCCGGATCAGGCACTTCGCCCTGGATGTCCTGCTGCGCTTTCTCGACGCGCTCTTCTCCAAAATGCTTAATCGCATCGCACACCGGGAGTGAACGACGCAGGAAGCAGACAGTGCCAATCACGCGGGGAGTGGCGCGACGCAGCTCGATCTGCGAGATCAGCCATTCCCGGTAGGCGAGCTGCGCTGGGAGGGCCCCGAAGTTCTCAATGCGGTAGTGGGGCATTTCGAGGAACTGAAAACGCGCGCCAAGCCACTCCGTCCATGCGTCAAGGACTTTCGGAATAGTGTATTCCGTCACGATTTGCCCTGGTCTCGGTATTCTGCGCCAAGCACCACGATCGAGACATGCTTGAATTGCATGATTGCAGAAGAAATCGTATGGGATCCCAAATTCATCAATGCGTAAACGAGCGTTCCAAAATGTATTGAACTCGCGCTTGTTCGACAAAATCCCACCGACCGGCATGCCACGCTTCTTTTCTGACTCGTCCCGATCAAATGTCGAGCGCCATTTCCGCCTGAAGCTTGCTTGATAGGCATCTGCAAATGCATTGGTTGCTTCAAGCGGTGACATGAAGCTGTAGGAAAACCACTTCGTGCCGATCACAGCACTCTCGCGCGCGAATTGCTCACGAGGAACCCAGCGCGCAATTTGCATGTATTCTGCTACCCGCTTCCGAAATTCAGTTTCCGTCACGAGAGAGTGCGCAATCTCGTGCCCTGTTTGAGCGCCTGTATTCTGCATTATATTCTCCTGGGATTCGTGGTGCGGATTGGATATAGCGGTGCGAATGCGGATATGCGCAGTTTCCCGACTTCGTTTCTCGGGATGCTCAGTTAGAGCTGCTGGGCTTGGCGGAGCATTATCGAGATTCAACCCATGGCGGCAAAACGCGACAGCACATACTGCCGCGGGCGTTTGCAGCGCGAGGCCCCGGCCATCTTCGCTGACTTAAATGCAGGACGTATTGGCTCGGTGCGCCAGGCTGCTGCGATGGCTGGCATCAAGCCGCTCCCCAAGACACTGAACAATCTGAAACGCGAGTGGCGCAAGGCGTCAGCAGCAGAGCGACGCGAGTTCATCGACTGGATTAGGGGCAGCTTGCCGACCGCGAAGGCACCGGCCAAATCGGCGCCGGTCGCGGCCTATCGTGCCGTCTTCGACGTCGATGGACATCTGACCGCTGACGCAATCGCGTTCCTGAAAGCCTGGCAGAAGCGGGAAGGCAAACGTCCCGGCAGAATTCTGCAGCAGCTTGGATTCAGGCGTAACGATTTTCGCTTAGCTGCCGCAATCAACAGAAGGGTGCGTCTAGCCAACGAGTTAACGGGGCCTGTCGATGGCTGGATGCGTCGCAACGGCTTCTGATTGGAGCCCGCGTTACCAGATGCCCCTGGAGAGCTGAGGGAAGCCCGTCAGCGGGCATCTCTCGATTTCCAGTAGATGGTGGGCGCGGCGGAGACAACGCCGCCCTGAAGAGTCCTCAGCGCAGGCGTAGATGCGTCTACAAAACGCGCCTGCTTTCACCCCAAGCGCGCGACGAGATCACCTGCTCTGAGATGCGAGTATCGAGCGAGCATGCGCAACTCCCGATGCCCGGAGATTGTCGAGACCTCGATGACATTCAACCCGCGTTCGAATAGGCGGCTGACCGCTTCGTGTCGAAGGTCATGAAGGCGGAGATCCGATAGCCCAGCTCGCGCGCGTAGACGCATCCATGCCTCTCCAGAGCGCCTTCACAGATCGGGAACACACGCTAAGACGCGCCGTCGGCGCTCTGGCTTTGGGCTCACCCTCCCGAGCGGCGCAACGCTCCGCACGCCAACTCCGGCGCCCGATCGCGCCAATCTGTTTCTGCGGACGCCGATTTGACAAATCACAGTGAGTCGGCATTGGGTCGCTTGTTATGAAATCGGGGAGTTCATGGTCCATTTTTTACTCCTGGGTTTGGGGAACAAGGTGTGGGTAACGCGGTAGCGATCCGCCGGCTGACTGACCGGCAGTGGGAGTTTGTGCATCCGATTGTCTGGCGGGATTTTGGGCAGAGAGGGCGCCCGGGACGTCACAGAGATCATCTGGACGCCCTACTCTGGGTGGCTCAAACAGGGTTTGGCTGGAGGGAGTTACCGGGTGAGTTCGGGCCTTGGTCAACCGGTTACAAGCAGTTTCGCCGATGGAGTGATCGCGAGATGTGGGCGAAGATTCGCATCGCCCTCAATGATCCGGCTGACATGCCGCGCATATTTGTGAATACGGGCACCTGGATCCACGATCGCTTTGTCAACTTCTCAGAAGCTGACCACGTCTTCGTGACCTACCTCTGCGACGCGGCTGAAGCGTTGTCGGAGAGAAAGATGATTAACACCGCGCCTCGGAAGGGGAGCCCGATCACGCCGCCCAATGAGTGACTGAGCGTGCCTGTGAACGGTGATGCATCATGTCCTGCATCTCTTCCCACAGCCCATCGTCAAAGAGGTAGCTATGTCCCGCTTCCCGGTGGTTACGGCAACCGGAAAGAGAATAGAACTCTGCTTGGCAGCGGCTTTTCACCTGGCCCCCACGCAGAATGTGAATGACACAACGTGCTACGGCGGCAGTATACGTCCGCTTCAATTCATCTCTGACCCAGAGCGGGTCGATATCTCCGGGCGCGAACAAATCAGCAAGTTTCACGCCAAACATATGACCAACCAGAATCTTGTTCTCGTAGATATACTTCAGCATGTGCGCCCAACGCTCCCTATGCGCGGAAGCATTGATAATCAAATCATTGGCCATTGCCCTCACATCAAGAGAAATGTGCGAAGAATCGCAGCTTTGGCTAAAATCAGAATTATTAATTCCGGCGCCCCGTGCGATGAGATATATCCTGCGATAATAATAATCGCTACTAATATCGATATATCCACACGCAAAATTTTCCCAAACTGAATGATATGCATAGATTGTGTTCACGTTGCTGATTGACATGTCGTATCTCCTCGCTTTCGACAAGGATCTTAGAACATGACCTCTAATGGCATTAAAGTGGAACTATTCTGTGGACATAAACTGCCTATGGCCGCCTATAGATCGTCAGCGAGTCTGGCGCTTCTCTGCCCGATTGATAGCGCATCTGATCAGGAGCCGCGCATGCATGCGCGCAAATGAAAACACCCCGCTCGTCAGAACGGGGAGTAAAGGCAGGAAATGATGAGTTCGTTGCCTTGTTGTGCGAGCTTTCTCGAGGATGTGCTGCGGCGGCGACCAGCCTGGCACCGGTCGGTAGCGAAATCGTGGTATCGCCACTGTCATTGATGTGGAATTTGAGGATACGCTTTATTCAAGCAACCTCCTTCTCCACGAAGGCGTCTCTATCGGCCCCGAGCGCGGAAGCCGGTAGATCGCCCGGTAGCGATCGTGGATGGTCTGAGCGCCCGAACACAGGGATTCGAGCTCGCCCGTGACGTGCCAGCGTTCCATTTTCTCGCCCATATCGCGTATGGCCCGGCGTGCCTCACGGGTGGTCACCTCGAAATGCTCCGCGACCTCTCTTACGAAGCGATCTCGGATCGCGCGGTTGAACTCCACGCTGCAGAATTTGGGCGCCGCTTCTATAAATCCTGCAAGCAGAAGAGGATTGCGCTCCTCACTCTCCTCATCTGCCTGCGCACCCGGCACGATCGCCCCAAGAGCCATCAAGCCAGCCAGCGCGCCGGCACGAAATAACGAATTCCTCATTTCAGCATTTCCTTATTTTCGATTTCGACGGTATTCGCGAGTTCAACGGTCGACATAGTGTTGAGACGTTCTCACTTGCTTCGATCACCCCAAACGCGCGACAAGATCGCCGGCCCGGAGATGGGTGTATCTCGCGAGCATCCGCAGCTCCTTGTGGCCCGAGATAGCGGCGACCTCCATTACACCAAACCCTCGTTCAAAGAGCCGACTGACAGCCTCATGCCGCAGATCATGGAGCCGAAGACCAGACAGACCTGCACGCTGGCGTAGACGCATCCATGCCTGCTCCCGCGCGCCGGCGCTGCTCGGGAACACCCGCTGCGATGCTCCATTGGTGCTCTGCTCAAGGGGCTTCATCGCTTCCACCGCACGACGCGAAAGCGGAACCTCGCGTGCACTGCCGTTCTTGGTCTGCGCAAGGCGAGCAACGCGCTGGTCGAGATCGATGTCGGCCCATGTGCGCCCGAGAAGCTCTCCGCGTCGCATGCCTGTTTCAACCGCCACGATCAGCAGCGGCTTGAGACAGGCGGTGCGTCCCGTATCGCAGGCATTCAGAAGACGCTGCTCCTCCTCCGGCGATAGGCGGCGGCTGCGGGCATTCGATATGGACGGACGTCGAATCGCTTTCACCGGATTGCTCGGCAGATGAAATCCCCACTCGCGCCGCGCGATCTCGACCGAATGCGAAACGATCGCCAACTCGCGAACCACCGTCGCCGGCGCCACCACCCGCAGCCGCTCATCGCGATAAGCAGCGATGTCGGATGCGCTAAGAGCGCTCATGGTGCGATGGGCGAGCTCATGCCGTAGCAGGACATCGATACGCTGGTGCTCCTGCTCAGCACCACGCTTTGTCGGTGTCACCTCGCTTTGATAGCGGCGCAGCACATCGGCAAGCGTCTGCTTGTCGGCGACCCGTGTGTCTGGGGCGCAACCAAAGCGGTCAACCACCGTCTCGAGGTCGCGAGCCCAGCGCTCTGCCTCCGCCTTATTGTCGAAGGACTTCGCGCGAGGCTTCATGCCCTTGCGGCGAACCTGGGCCTGCCAGCGCCCTCTGAGTTTGCGGATCGTCGCCATCGACATGCCTCCAATAGTTGTGAGACATGGTTAGGACGCGGTCACGCTGGTGCCAAGGGGTATTCCCCACATTATGCCACCGCGCAAATGCAGGCGCTTCGATGCGTCTCTTGCATTTGATGGGGGGGCACTCCCAAGCCGATAGGATCAAGAAAGGTAATGCTCGTCTTCCGCGACTCAACACGGATCTCGGGATTGACGGTAGAGGTCGCTTTGGCCATAAAGTGATAGGGTAATTCGACAATTCTGGTTTGTCGCTGTATTCAAGAAACACGGTCGGTCGCTACGCATGCTGACTTTTAGTTGATGCGTCAGCTGTGATCTCAGTTGCTGATTTGGCTAGCCATCAGTGTGTCAAATTGGGGCTGAGTTACATTATGTGGATGGTGGAGTGATTCATGGTTGACGCCAACGGCATTGAGAGGCCGCAAGACGAAACATTTCTTGATGCACAGATTGCGGAATCTGCAGTCGAACTCCTCCGCGGCATGGATACCGAACAGCCAATGCTGCTCTCAGCGCTTGGAAATCGATTGTCCCGACAATTCGGATCACTTCGTAAACTGCTTGGACGAAGAACTTCCTTACTGAAAATACTACAAAATTACGCTGGCGACTCAATAGAAACGTTTGGATCAGAAGGCTTACTATCTGTAAGTATCGCATCGCAAAATGATGCGCGCAAAAAGCCTCGCTATAACAAAACGCTCTGGGCGGCATTTGCAAAGCCTATTGCTGATGGAGGGAAGAGATACCTTCGCACAGAGGCGCCCATTAGTTTTCACGATACCAGCGACTCATCAGCATATACAAATAGCAAATGGCTAGAGGTAAAACCTGAATTCATACCGCCGGCCGACGTATCTAAACACGAGCGAGATGATTTGATATTGTCGAATATAGAGCGGTGGTGTGAAGAAAATCGCGTTGATATATCTGCCATGCGATTTCCTGTAAGCAAGACCGCAAGGCAGCGCGATCAAAATACAGGCAAACCGCTCAGAGACTCCATTCCCGATAGGACCAGAATGCTTCGGGATCTTATTGAGGCAGTGCCTGAAAAAAATCGGGGCACGCTGTTTCTTCCGATGAACGTTATCTACGAATTTTTGAAGTAAGAGGTCCATGGTGAAGGGAATTGCAGTAATATTAGCAGGCGTGACCGGACGAATATTACCGTCTGTTCTTAACAAATTACGCGCCAGATTTTCAGAAAGATATGTTTTTAGAGGAGATGGGGGTAAAATTAACAGTATGAATGCAGCTTATTACACAGATGCAAAGGCAAATCGGCTCGTGGATCTAGCGTGCGATGCAGTATTTGGGCAAGATAAGCGCCCCCTGAGCTTTTGTTCACACGAAGAACGCTCTTGCTCTTTAAGTCATCACAGCAAAAAGCGGTGTAGACTTGATGATAATGGGACCTGTGGTTTGATGAAGCCAGGATCACTTATCCTGTTTATGCAGGAAGGAATAAATGAAGAAGTAGTTCTTAGAAAACTCCACTACTCTGCATTTGTTATTTCAATTCCAAAGGATTGCTACGACCGTGAAGACAAAACATTTTCTTGTATTATACATAATATATCTTACTCATTGCCAAAAATAAATGAATTAAGATCAGAAATGGCATCATCACGGACTCCATTTTTGCTCCCCCCACTTAACTTCCGAGACGAAAAGTTGAGTTCTCTGTTGGGCAGCGCCGGCACTCTCGGATTAGATAGGAGCAAGATGAAAGATTTTAAAGCGAGGTCATTCAATCGGCCGGAAAGGTCATTTCAAGGGAGAAATCAGCTTTTGTTTTCCCCTGCGCACGAGCGACACGGTGAAGCCGGGCCTCAGGAGGATCCAGCGATAGCGCTATCCCGGTATTTCCGATTGGGTGTCGCCTATGACGCCGGTTTCCATTACGACGTTAGGCGACCAAGCCAAAAGTCATTCGACGGAAGCATCGAGTTCCAATGCCGAGTTTCTGGCAATGCGCATCCGTCCGGGACGCATGTAAACGTCCTCGTTGACGACTGCCTTCGTGGAAGAAAACGGAATGCGGCCCCCGCAGTCCGTTAGGACCGGGGGCCTTCATTCAGTTATGAGAGTGAGTTGACGAAAGAACAGCAACGAGGCTGTGCGCCTACGCCGCTCCCTGTCCGGATCCGCGAGAGGGAGCAGTTACGGTCAAGACATCCCTCTAACGCCCCTCTCAGAACGAGCCGCAGAATCCTGAAGCTCTGTTCATAGGCGTGAGAGTTAAGTCCGCATCGTCAGCGCTATATATGAAACACAATTGTCAATCTGTCAATTCACATTGCAGGCGGGTTTCCTGTGTGGAAAGTGATCTATGCTACAAATGCGCGCAATTCAACGCCGACGTGCCGAAAGTGTGGCCCGGATCGCTGTCCGTCAAAAGGAAGTGTCGCCAGCGCTAGAGCCTTACGCGCCGAATCCCTCTAACTTATTGAAATAAAAAGGATTTCTGGCGGAGAGGGGGGGATTCGAACCCCCGATACGGTTGCCCGTATGCCGCATTTCGAGTGCGGTGCATTCAACCACTCTGCCACCTCTCCGCAGGTATCGAGAAACACGCCCTCAACGAGCGCGCCT
>JAIUMW010000077.1 GCA_022565365.1 Oceanicaulis sp. | reverse complement strand
GCGCTGGGCGCCGATGACGGCGCAGCCATCCGCACGGCGATGACCGGGCTGGTGCGCGATCCCGACGCTCCGGCGCCGCTGATCGTGCCGGCCCTGCTGGCGGCGGTAGCGGGCGCCAAGGGCGAGACCCAGCTGCATGCGGCGCGCCTGATCGAGCAGGGCGGGCGCGATCCCGAAGCCTGCGCCGGCGCGGCGCTGGCGCTGGACCGGGCGGGCCTGCGCCTGGAGGCGCTGCGTTTTGTGCTGGAGCTGATCCTGGACGAGGCGGCGTGAGCGGGCGGACCATCGCGCTGTTCCTCGACATGATGGCCGCAGAGCGGGGCGCGGCGCGCAACACGCTCGACGCCTATCGCCGCGATCTTGATGACTGCACAGCGCGTCTGGCCGCGCGCGGCGCGCAGCTTGAAACGGCGTCGACGCCGGACCTTGAAGCCCTGCTCGCCAGCATCGCGGCGGACGGGCTGGCCCGGGCCACCGGCGCACGGCGGCTGTCGGCGCTGAAGCGCTATTACCGCTTCCTTTTGAAGGAAGGCCTGCGCGCCGATGACCCGGCCTCAGGCCTGTCCGGCCCCAAACTGCCGCGGCCTTTGCCCAAAGTGCTGAGCGAGGCCGATGTGGAGGCGCTGTTTGACGCCGCAGAGACCCTGCCCGGCGCCAATGGCGTGCGGGCGCGCGCGCTTTTGGAGCTGCTCTATGCCGGGGGCTTGCGGGTCACCGAGCTGGTGGGCCTGCCGCTGGCCGCGTTCGCGCGCGCCGAGCGCTGCGTGATCATCAAGGGCAAGGGCGGGCGCGAGCGGCTGGTCCCCCTCACCGACGCGGCGCTGGAGGCGGTGGCCGCCTACAAGGGGGTGCGCGCCGAGCATCTGCCGGGCAAGGCGGCGCCCACGCGCGCCAGGGCCGAGCGCCATCTCTTCCCGTCGCGCACCGGGACCGCCGGGCATCTGACCCGCGAGCGATTCGCCCAGGTTTTGAAAGAGATTGCGCTGGCCGCCGGGCTCGATCCCGAACGCGTCAGCCCCCACGTGCTGCGCCACGCTTTCGCCACGCACCTTCTCGCTCACGGCGCGGACTTGCGCAGCGTGCAGCTCCTTCTGGGCCATGCCGATGTGTCCACCACGCAGATCTACACCCATGTGCTGGAGGAGCGCCTGACGCGCCTCGTCCACGACGCCCACCCGCTGGCGCGCAAGCCGGAGTGAGGCACCGGCGGCGCGCCGCGCCCAGCGATTGCGCCACACGCAGACGGGCTATAGTTTGCACGCACTTATCTGTTTCAGCGCTTTTCAGGACGGCTCATGTCTGACCCGACCCGCACCTATCTCGACTTTGAACGCCCCATCGCCGAGCTCGACGCCAAGATCGAGGAGCTGCAGGGCGTGTTGTCGCGCAGCGGCGCCGATGCGCCCGACGCCGCCGAGGAAGTCGCCAAGCTGCGCCAGAAATCGGCCGAGCAGCTGAAGGCCCTGTATTCAAAGCTGGACGCCTGGCGCAAGACCCAGGTCGCGCGCCATCCCGAGCGCCCGCATTTGCGCGATTATCTCGGTGCGCTGGTCAGTGATTTCGAGGAGCTCAGCGGCGACCGGCGCTTTGGCGAGGACTGCGCCATTATCGGCGGCACGGGCCGGTTCAAGGGCCGCCCGGCGGTGATCATGGGCCACGAAAAGGGCCACGACACCCAGACCCGCATCAAGCACAATTTCGGCATGGCCCGGCCTGAAGGCTACCGCAAGGCGATCCGCCTGATGGATCTGGCCGAGCGTTACGGCCTGCCGGTCATCACGCTGGTGGACACCGCCGGCGCCTATCCCGGCGTGGGCGCGGAAGAGCGCGGCCAGTCTGAAGCCATCGCCCGGTCCACCGAGCGCTGCCTGACGCTGGGCACGCCGCTTATCTCGGTGATCACGGGCGAAGGCGGATCGGGCGGCGCAGTGGCGCTGGCGTCCGCCAATACCGTGATCATGCTGGAGCATTCGATCTATTCGGTGATCTCGCCCGAGGGCTGCGCCTCGATCCTGTGGCGCGACGGCGCCAAGGCGCGCGATGCGGCCATGGCCATGAAGATCACGGCTCAGGATCTCATCGAGCTCAAAATCATCGATTCCATCATTCCCGAACCGCTGGGCGGCGCCCATCGCGACCGGGCCGGCACCATTGCGCGCGTGGGCGACGCCATCGAGGCGGCGCTGTCCAATCTCGACGGCCTCGACCCGGCGGAGATCCGCAAGCGCCGCCGCGAACGCTTCCTGGCCATCGGGCGGTCGCTGGGTGAGGCGTAGGGGCGGTTAAACCAGCCCCCCTAAACCAGCCCGCCGCGACCGGTTTTCTTCCAGTCGGCCAGAAACGCCTCCAGCCCCGCATCGGTGAGCGGGTGTTTGATCAGGGCGTCGAAAACCTTGGGCGGAATGGTCACCACATCGCACCCGGTGCGCGCGGCCGATTCCACATGGGCGGGCGAGCGAAGGCTCGCGGCCAGCAGCTCTGTCTCATAGCCGAACTGGTCATAGACCTCGCGAATGCCCATCAAGAGGTCGAGCCCGTCCCCGCCCATATCCTCCACCCGGCCCACAAAGGGCGAGATATAGCTGGCGCCCGCCTTGGCCGCGAGCAGGGCCTGATTGATGGAAAAGCACAGCGTGACATTGGTCTGCACGCCCTCGCCCGCGAAGATGTGACAGGCCTTGAGGCCGTCGGTGGTGAGCGGCAGCTTGACCACCACATTGGGCGCGATGGCCGCCAGCTTGCGCCCCTCGGCCAGCATGGCGTCGAAATCCGTGGCCACCACCTCGGCGCTGACCGGCCCGTCCACCGCGTCGCAAATCTCAGCGATGCGCTCGAAAATATCCGCGCCGGACGCCGCGATCAGGGACGGATTGGTCGTCACTCCGTCCACCAGACCCGAATGGGCCCGCTGCCGGATGGCGTCGAGATCGGCGGTGTCGAGAAAAATCTGCATGGCGGACTCCATCGCGTGCGGCGGCGTTACGAGCCCCGTCTTATCGGACCCGCGTAACGATTTGGCAAATGGGAGCTCTCGAGTTGTTCCTGACCTTGGAGGCAGGGCGTGATAGGGTTTCAAGCCCATACGATGGAGAAGGTCATGCCCAAACGGTCAGCCCTTAAAGCGAGCACGCCGACTCACACAGCCAATGCCTGGCAGATGGAACTGATCGCAGAGGGCATCGCCGCCGCTCGCGAAGGCAAGGTTATTCCCGCTGAAGAGGTGTTCGCCCGGATCGCGGCGAAGCACGGCTGGCCCGCCTGAACGCGCTTTAGCACCCCCTACCCCGCAAACGCCTTTTCCACCACGGAGTGGGCGGGGCGCGAATTGGCGCCTTCTTCCAGGCCGGCGGCTTCGCACAGGGCTTTGAGGTCGGCGAGCATCTCCATGGAGCCGCAGATCATCACCCGGTCGCGGGCCGGATCGAAGGCGGGG
Organism: Oceanicaulis sp.; assembly: GCA_022565365.1. GTDB lineage: Bacteria > Pseudomonadota > Alphaproteobacteria > Caulobacterales > Maricaulaceae > Oceanicaulis. The sequence continues at coordinate 8,247 of JAIUMW010000077.1, read as the reverse complement.
ACGCCCAGATCCCGGAACAACTCGCCGGTCTCGATGAGGGTGGTGATGCGGCCCATGCGGGCGGTCTGTTCGCGGGTGGTGGTGGGGTAGTGGATGAGCTGGGCGCTCGCCATCTCGCCCACCAGCGGATCGGCCTTGGCGGCGGCGACCAGCTCCACGCCATAGGTGAGCTCGGCCGCCTCGCGGCAGGTATGGGTGAGGATCACCTTGGAGAAGCGCTCATAGGTCTCCGGATCGCGCACCACGGCCGCAAACGGCGCGATGCCGGTGCCGGTGGAGAGGAGATAGAGATGCTCGCCGGGCAGGAGCGCGTCATGGACCAGCGTGCCCACCGATTTGGTCCCCAGAAGGATCGTGTCGCCAGGCTGGATGTGCTGGAGATGCTCGGTCAGCGGACCATCGGGCACCTTGATGGAGAAAAACTCCAGCTCCTCGTCCCAGGACGGGCTGGCGATGGAATAGGCGCGCAGGAGCGGCTTGCCGTTGATCATCAGGCCGAGCATCACGAACTCGCCCGAGCGGAAGCGGAAGCTGGCCGGGCGGGTGACGCGGAAGGCGAACAGGCGGTCGGTATAATGGCGCACCGACAACACCGTCTGTTCCGTCACCGCCGCCATGGCCCGTCCTTCCGGTCTTGTCTGGGAAGTTCCCCGTCAGGCGCGCTTTTACGGCGCGCGCCGCGCCTTTGCCAACCGCCTCACTGTGTCGCAGGCCTTAAGGGGGGGCGCAGACGAGCTATCGCATGTGAGCGGTCAGCACTTGTTCCCTCCCCTTGAGCGGGGTCAGGGTGGGGTGGCGGCGCTAAATGTGACGTCCCGCTTGCTGAAACGGCGCCCCCACCCCGGCTCTCCCCCGAGGGGGAGGGAGGACTGACAGGTCCGGATTCACTCCATTCCATCAAAACCGGTCCAAATGCGATCACCATGGGCGGCGAATCCAGCCAGTCACCCGTCCGCCTTGAACGCCCCGTGCTCGGTGACGATCCAGTCCAGGCGCATGTCGTGGGCCGCGCTGGGCACGCGTTTGACGCGCTGGGCGGAATAAGCCAGCCCCACCACAATCACCTCGCCCGAGGCGCGCAGGGCGGCCAGCGTGCGGTCATAATACCCCCCGCCATAGCCCAGGCGCCGGCCCATATGGTCAAAGGCGAGCAAAGGCGCCAGCACGAGGGCGGGCTTGAGGATCGGGGCCCGCGGGCCCGGCGCGGGGATGGCGTGGGCGCCCGGCTCCAGTTCATCGCCCGGCGCCCAGGCGCGGAACACCAGCGGCTCGTGCGGGGCGGTGACGCAAGGCAGGGCCAGGCGCACCTGCTCGCACCAGAAAGTCTCCATGAGCGGGGCGGGATCGATCTCGCCGCGCATGGCGTGATAACCCGCCACCACGCTGTGCAAGGGCGGCCAGAGGCAATCGGGGAAGTGCTCGGCCAGGCGCCGGCCCGCCTCGGGATCGGCGCCGTGGGCGGCGGCCCGGCGTTTGAGGGCGGCGGCGCGCGCGCGCTGTTTTCGCCATTGCGTCAGCATGGCGCGCTCCGGTCTGGCGGAAGACGGCAAGGCAAGGTGGCGGCGCCGGTTTCGCCGCTGACCGTTTTCCGTCCCTGATGACCTGATAAATCAGGTGGGCGCCGCGTGACACGGACCACGGTCCGCGCCAGAGGCAGCTCCCTCACAGAGAGGTAAGGTCCTCGGGATGTTAAGGCCTGGCGCACGAACGAGCGACCGCCACCCATGAAGATGGGCCTGAACCGCGCCAGGCTCAAGCGTCTTCCTCATCGCTGGAGGATTGAGACGCCAGCGCCTCCAGCCGGACGGCGGCGGCGTTGATGGCTTCGGCGGCCCGGGCCCGGTCGGCGCGGCGTCGCGCCTCGGCCTGGGACAGGCGCCCGCGCGTCTCGGTCAGGGTGTCTTCCAGCGCCTCGATACGCCCCTGGGCCTCGCGCAATTCATCGCCCACGATCAACGCGGCCATCAGCAAAAGCCGCACATCGCCGATCTGGCCCACGCGCTCGGACAGCTCGCGCACATGGCCGTCCAGATGGGTCGCCAGCTCGCGCAAGTACGCCTGTTGACCCTCCTCGCACCCGATGGTGAAGGCGCGGCCATTGAGGGAGATCGTGACCTTGCTCACGCCTCGTCCTCCGGATCTGCATCCCACGGGGCGCCATCTTCGTGATCGTCGTCTTTTTCATCGACGACTTCATCATCGCCGGCTCCGGCGCCGGCGATGAGGGCCGTCAGCTCGATCATGGCCTCGTCCAGCGCCTCGCCCGCCTCGCGCGCAGCCTGTGTCAGCTCGACCTCGCGGCCACGGGCCGCGTCCAGCGCCTGGGCCAGGCGCGCGCGGTCATCATCGGAATTGCGCGCGGCATGGGCCTCCTGGTCCGCCGCGCCCGCACGCCGCTCCAGCTCGTCCATGCGCGCCGCCGCCGCCGCCACCGCACGCTCCAGGCGCGCAGCCGCGCCGGCCAACACATCATCATCGTCTGCAGGAACCGGCTCGCTCATGGGATATAAAATCCGCTTTTGCGCGGCAAAGTTCAAGCGATGCGTGAGGGCGGCGCGCACACCGCGCTCTGGCGCCGGACTTGCGGGTCAGTCATAACAGCTACACGGCCCTGGGCTATCACTGGCGGAGTGCTCCATGACCAAGCGCTATTGCGGTACGGACGGCGTGCGCGGCGAGACCAACAGCTTTCCCATGACAGCCGAGACGGCGCTGCGCCTGGGCATGGCGGCGTCGCGCTATTTCCGGCGCGCCGGGGGCGGGCGCCATTCAGTGGTGATCGGCAAGGATACGCGCCTGTCGGGCTATATGCTGGAGAACGCCCTGACCGCCGGTTTCACCAGTTCGGGCATGGACGTGTCCCTGTTCGGACCGGTGCCGACCCCGGCGGTGGCCAGCCTGACGCGCTCGCTGCGCGCGGATCTGGGCGTGATGATCACCGCCTCGCACAATCCGTACAAGGACAATGGCATCAAGCTGTTCGGCCCCGACGGATTCAAGCTGGGCGATGCGGCCGAGCTGGAGATCGAAGCGCTGATGGACGCCGATCCGGCCGAGGCGCTGGCTGCGCCGCCCGATCTGGGCCGGGCCAAGCGGGTGGATGACGCGGCGGCGCGCTATATGGAAATCGTCAAGGCGACCTTCCCGCGCTCCATGCGCCTGTCCAGCCTTCGCATCGTGGTCGATTGCGCCCATGGCGCGGCCTACAAGGTCGGCCCGCGCGTGCTGTGGGAGCTGGGCGCCGATGTGGTGCCGATCAATACCGCCCCTAACGGCTTCAACATCAATGAAGATTGCGGCGCGGTGACCCCCGGCGGCATGGCCGAGCATGTGCTCAAATACCGCGCCGATCTCGGCATCGCCTTTGACGGCGACGCCGACCGGCTGATCGTGTGCGACGAAACCGGGCGGATCATTGACGGCGACCAGCTGATCGGCCTGATCGCGCTGGCGTTCAAGGCGTCTGGCCAGCTGGCCCATGACACGGTCGTCACCACGGTGATGAGCAATATCGGGCTGGAACAGGCCCTGGCGGATGCCGGGATCAGGATGGAGCGCGCCAGAGTGGGCGACCGCTATGTTGTCGAAGCCATGCGCGCAGGCGGCTATAATCTGGGCGGCGAACAATCGGGCCATCTGGTGCTGAGCGATTTCGCCACCACCGGCGACGCGCTGATCGCGGCGCTGCAGGTGCTGTCGCTTTTGGTCAGCTCGGGCAAGAAGGCGAGCGAGCTGTTGCGCGTATTCACCCCGGCGCCGCAAATCCTGAAAAACGTACGCTATGCGCCGGGCGCCGATCCGCTGGGCGCGGACGCCGTGCAGGCCGCCATTCAGGCGGGCGAGAAGCGCCTGAACGGCAAAGGACGCCTGCTGGTGCGTAAATCGGGCACCGAGCCGCTGATCCGCGTGATGGCCGAGGGCGACCGCAAGCTGGGCGTGAATGTCGTGGACGATATCTGCGCCGCCGTCACGGCGGCCGCGCGCGCCTGACGCACACCGGACGCCATTCTCGCCGCATACGGATAAATCGGGTTTTGGGGGACTGACATGATGACCGACACCGACCGGCTGGCCCGGGTTTTCGCCGCCATTTGCGCGCGCGCCGCGATCCCGGTGATGGAGGTCTACGCCACCGAATTCACCGCCGATCAGAAAGCCGACCGCTCGCCCGTGACCGAGGCGGACCGGCGCGCCGAGGACGTGATCCTGCATGAACTGGCCGGCGCCCTGCCCGGCGTGCCGGTGCTGGCCGAGGAAAGCTTTGAAGCCGGGCTGCGCCCCGATATCGCAGGCGAATTCGTGCTGGTCGATCCGGTGGACGGCACCAAGGAATTCATCAACAAGAACGACGAGTTCACTATCAATATCGCCCTGATCCGCGACCGCGTTCCGGTCGCGGGCTGCGTCTACGCCCCGGCCCTGTCGCGGATCTGGCTGGGCGGGGGCGAGGCGGCCGCCGCACCGCTGGCACCGGGCGGCGCCTTTGATCCGGCTGCGGCGCAGATCATCCGTACACGCCCTGCCCCTGCGGGCGGGCTGACCGCGGTGATGAGCCGCTCCCACGCCGACGAGGAGACGCGCGCGTTTGCCGAGACGCTGGGCGTCACCGACACCATCAGCGCCGGCTCCTCGCTGAAATTCTGCCGGGTGGCGGAAGGACAGGCCGATGTCTATCCGCGCTTTGGCCCGACCAAGGAATGGGATACCGGCGCCGGCCACGCCGTGCTGATCGCGGCGGGCGGCGCGGTGACGCGCCCCGATGGCGGCCCCTTCCTCTACGGCAAGACCGACACCGAGTATCTCAACGGGCCGTTCGTGGCTTGGGCGCACGGGCCGCGTTGAGGCTCATAATTCCGGCCGCGCATCCTCACTCGGCAGGACCGGGTCGATGACGCTCATCTCGCCCTCCTGGCGGGGATCGGCGCTGGCGCGCGCCACGCTTTCGCAGAAGAAGCGGATATGCTGGTTGAACACCTGCTGGGTGTAGATGCCGAAATGGTTCGCGCCCCTCACAAGGGCCGCATATTTCGGCCCGCGCGCGGCGTCATAGAGCCGGCGCCCGCGGTTCAGCGGGATCACCCGGTCATCATCGCCGTGCAGCCACAGAATGGGCGCGGTGACCCGCCCGATCTGGCGGATGGAATCATAGCGTTCCCGGAATAAAGCCCGCGGCAGCAGCCAGCCGGTGCGTGCGCGCACGATATCGCGGAAGCTGTCATAGGGCGCATGCAGGATCACCCCGCCCACGGCGCGCGCGGCGGCCAGCTGGATCGCTGTGCCCGAGCCCATGGATTCGCCGTAGACCACCACAGTCCCCGGATCGACGCCTTCGGCCGCGATCTGGTCCAGGGTGAAGATCGCGTCGGCGACATTGACCCGCTCGCCCGGGCGGCCGGTGGAGCCGTTAAAGCCCCGGTGCGCCAGCGCCGTGAAGCCCCATCCCGCCGCCAGAAACATGCGGAAGAAGCGCGCCCGGCGCCACAGCGCGCGCCGATTGCCGTGCAGATACAGGATATGCGGCGCGCCCGGCCAAGCCGGATCTGCCCGCCAGAGCACCAGGGTCTGGCGGTCGCGGGTTTTCAGCTCGATTTCCCGCGCCCGCGTCAGGCCTGCGTCCGCCGGCGCGATGCGCGTGGAATCGGTGAAATAGATCAGGCGGCGCTGGGCCAGATACAACACCGCCCACAGCACATACACGCCCAGCAGGGTCAGCGCCGCGCCCTTCGCCCAGCCCGGCAAGCCCGCCCACAGGGCCAGCCCGGCCTCGATCCAGCCTTGCGCGTCCACGCCCTCCCCTCCCCCTCGAGGCGACAGGCCCAGCTTGCGGGCGGCGAAGGAGGGAGTCCAGCGCTTGGCGCTAGAATGCGGCGTAGGCGGCTTTCAGGCGATCCAAGCGCCCAAGCGCCGCCGCCTCGACGGAATGGAGAAGGCCTGCGGGGAAATCGGGCGGCATGGCGCGGCGGGCGGTGTCCAGAGCCCCCGCCGCGTCGCGGATCACGTCGTCGATGACCTGTCGGATAACGGCGGTGCCAAGTCCGGCCTGTTTGGCGGTCTCCACGAAATGGCGTCCGTGAATGCGCATGATTTCGTATTTGCGGCTGTTGCCGACGCACATTGCAGCCTTGAACTGGTTGTGACGAATGCGGCCCGCATCAACAGCTGGCTGCACAGTCAGTACATCATAAAATGGGGTCAGCTCGAAACGTCCGCCGGGCCGCAAAAAGAGGCTGAAATTCTTGCCATGCCCGTCAGGCGCGCCGATCAGCCAGAAAATGATCTGGCTTTTGAAGAAGGCCGCCTGATCGCGTGAGGGCTGGTCACTTTGGCTCAAGAGCTTGAGGATATCGACAATGCCAGGACCGCCATGGCTCTGGTACTTGCGGCTCGAGGGAACGGAGAGCGCCTGGCAGCAATCTTCCTGGGGCAGCCGGACAAGGCGGTCATCATGGGTCCATTCGCGGTCGAAACGTTCGATCACCAGAACCTTGCGCTGGCCGAAAGCAGCGATCCAGGTCCTGGCTGCCGGCAGCCCGAAGCCCTCCAGAATTTTCAGGCAGTAGTGGTCGTTCTCGACGCTGTTTGAAAGATCAACCACGCCATCCGGGGTAGGTATCTCGCCAATTTGCGGCTTGAGAATATGCGTCGTCGGCGTCGTGCCGGCGGGGCGTTTCCAGCGGCCGTCATGGTGCAGAAGGGCCGTCTTTTCCTGCGCGCCGGCGACGGAAATCCGGAAGTCGCGATCCGGATCAATGCCGAGCGGGGCGCGCCCAAGATTGGCGAGGATCTGTTCAATCTCGATGTCGTTTAGCGGCACGCCGGATACGACCGGCAGCGGGCTGTCCCCGGCGCTTTCGGGAAGAAACTGCATCGCCCCCACGCAGTCTCGGCCGATCTGCTCCAGCAGGCTGAACGCATCGGTCCCCGCCGCGCCGGTCCGCTCCGCAAGGAGCCGGCGCACATCGAGATTATCCGGCAGCAGATTGTCGAACACGGCCGTCACCGCCTCGCCGCGATAGGGTTCGGGCCGCGGCGGCAGGGACAGGGAGAGCGGGAAATGGCCCGGCCAATGGAGCCAGCTGCCATCGTACTGGAAACGAATCGCGCCGCCCGGCTCCTTCACAAGCCGTCCGGCGAGGCGGTTATTGATCAGCACTCTGAGCGGCGCATGAGCCTTGCGCCGGCCCATCACAGCGCATCCAGAATATCGGCGGCGGAGCTTTTCGAGCGCGGGCCAACGGTCATCTCAAGGTCCAGCGCCGCCAGCAGGCTATTGATCGTGCCGAGCCGGGCGCCGTCATGGCCGGTCTCGATGCGGGAAATGAGCTCCTGCCGGACGCCCGAGAGGCCGGCAAGATCGGTCTGGGTGAGGCCGAGGGCCTTCCTCCGCCTCCGGATAATATGCCCGAGCTGTCCGGCGGATCGTGCGAGCGCGTCCATAGGCGGGTCTCCTTCGGATCAGCATGCGATAAAGTGCATAAATTAGCAATATGTGATATATCGCATATCTCTAAATTATGCGATAAAGCGTATAAAATTGGTTTATGCCCTTAATCACATAAAGCACCCTCCCCCCTGCCCTCGCCCGCGCGCTGCGCCTTCCCCCGGGGCGCGCCATCGCCTACCTCTAGCGCTCAGCTTTTGGCCGGAGTGCGCCCATGCTCAAAATCGCTTTTCAGATGGACCCGATCACGGGCGTCAATGTGGACGGGGATTCCACGTTTGATATGGCGCTGGAGTGCTTCAAACGCGGACATCAGATCTGGGTGTACGAGCCGCGCCACCTCACCTTCGAGGACGGGCGGGTGCGGGCGCTGGCGCGGCGGGTGGAGCATTTGCAGCGTGTGCAGGGCGAGCATGTGCGCCTGGCTGATCCTGCGGTGCTGGATCTGCACGGCGTGGACGTGGTTTTCCTGCGCCAGGACCCACCCTTTGACATGAGCTACATCACGTCCACCCATATTCTCGAGCATCTCCAGCCCGGCGTGCTGGTGGTCAATGATCCGCGCCATGTGCGCGATGCGCCGGAAAAGCTCTTCGTGACCATGTTCGAGGGGCTGATGCCGCCGACGCTCATTACGTCGGATGAAAAGGAAATCCGGGCCTTTTTCGAGCGCCATAATCGCGACATCGTGGTCAAGCCGCTGTTCGGCAATGGCGGGGCGGGCGTGTTCCGCATCCGCGAGACGGCGGAAAATCTCGCCTCGCTGGTGGAGATGTTCCAGCAGGTCAGCCGCGATCCTTTGATGG
>JAIUMW010000076.1 GCA_022565365.1 Oceanicaulis sp. | reverse complement strand
TCGGTCATGGATTCAGCGCGGTCGCGATCGGTCATCGTCACAACAACGAAGTGAAGATGACCATCGGCGACCTGTACGACGGCGAGCTGCGCGAAACCCAGTACGCAGCCATGCTGCGCAATGACACCCTGCTCATGGCCGACCGGATGGTGGTCGCCGGGGACGTGCAGGGCAGCAAGGTCATCGGGCTCGAGGGCTACACCCTCGATGTGCGCCGTACCAGTGTCCAGTTCCCGGCCGGAGCTGCTGCATCGGGCGTCATGGCCCGGCAGCTGCTGGTCAGCCTTGATGAGCAGCTTGACCTGAGCGGCTGGTTGCGTGGCCTCGACCTGGTCGATCTGGAGGTGACCGGCAGCACCGGCAGCGGCGCACTGGTCTTCCAGGGTTCCGAGCCGAACAGCATCACCGCCGGTGCCGGCAGCGAGATCAGCGTCGCCAATGACGACGCCGTGCTGAATATCACGACCTCCCATTCCATTGCCAGTGCCGCCGGAATCTTTGCCGGCTTCTCGACCGAAGCCGGCGTGCCGCTGGGCGGTGCCGGTGCCGAGATCAATGTGCACTCGGGCACCGGGATCCTGATCACCCAGGGTGGCATGGTGGCCGCTCGCGCCGACAACGCTTCGATCATCGTCAGTTCCGAGGACTATCTGCACGTCAACGCCGGCGCTTCGGTGACGGCAGGGGCGCGGTTCGAGGTCGTGGGTGCCACGCCGGTGCCGATCCAGACCGGGGTGGACACCAGCCTGGTCCTGTCCACCCGGGGCGAGATGCGCCTGGCGGGGGCGATCACCTCCGGCGGCAACATGAGTCTGGTCTACGGTGAGACCGTGGACGACTTCGCCGACTATTTCGACACCATCCCGGGCCGCACCCTCACCAGTATCGATGCGACCGAAGCGCTGCTGGAGCAGATCCGCAACGGCGAGATCCCCCAGGCCGTGCTGGATGCGATCGAGTCCGCCAACCTGCCGCTGGATGCGGCGCTGGCGGGCCTGACCCCGATCACCAGCCTTGCACCCTTTGGTGACCTGAGCGCGGAGGAACAGAACGCCATCGCCCTCAGCCTGGGTTACCTGGTGTTCCCCGAAGGGGGCTTCTACAACCCGGATGCGGCGGCTCATCGGCAGTTCCTGGCCGAGCCGTCGGTCGGTTTCTCGCTCGGCTACAACATCGGCAATGTCGCCTGGGGTAGTGCGGGCGCGCCGGCGAGTGGTACCGACTTCGCTGCGTTGAGTGTTGCCCAGCAGGAAGCGCTGGCGGCGCATTTCTCCTACAGCCGCTTTACCGGCGATGTGCTGATCGACGCCGACAATGGCCGGGTCGTGACCAGCCTGCTGGAGGGCCCGCAGCCGGACTACGACAACCGCGCAATCGACTGGGGGCTGGTGCCGCCTCCCTCGATGGACACCGATTTCCTCGACCTGACCCGCGATCAGAAACTGGTCGTCGCCCAGGCGCTCGGTTATGGCGCCAGCTTCCAGTTCTTCAACGAGCATCCGCCGCAGGGCCTGCAGCGGGGTCAGACCAGCTTCGAGGCGGGTCAGGACTACAGCAATGCCGAAGTCAACTGGGGCGTGGCCGGCTCGCCGGCTGCCGATGCCCAGTTCGATGAACTCACCCTGCTGCAACAGGTCCGGGTGGCGGAACACCTCGGCTATGCGCTGTCGGGTGATCTCGAGTTCAGCAATCCGGCCGGCCCGGAAGGCAGGAAGCTGATCAGTGGCGAATATCCGCCTGACTACTACAACGGCGACATCAACTGGTCCGCTGCAGGCGTGAGCGCGCCGCCCATCGATGCGGAGTTCTGGCAGCTCTCCAGCGACCAGCAGATGGCCGTGATCGAGGCACTTGGCTACGAGATCGATGAAGACGACCCTGACTATGCGGTGAACGAGGACGCCCGCCCTGATCGTCAGCGGATCTACATCGGCCCGCAGCCGGACTACTCGAACCTGACCCTGAACTGGGACGGCGAGCCGCCGGCCGAAGATGCCAGTTTTGCCGACCTCACCGATGCCCAGAAGGATCGGGTGCGCGAGGTGCTCGGTCGCGGTGGCGACGACTTCGTTCAGGGCGAGATCATTCCGACCTTCACCCAGGGCGAAGCCAGCGTCACGTTGCGCCAGGGACCGCCTACTGATTACTTCAACGCCGACATCGACTGGGCGGGCGCCGGCGTGGCCGCGCCGGGGGCGGGGGTCGCCTTCGTCGATCTGACTCATGCCCAGAAGCAGGTGGTCGCGGACTACCTTGGCCATGAGGTGGTGCAACTGGGCGGACCGGCGCAAGCGCTGGCAGATGCCGACGTGGACTGGGCCGAGATCGGTGTGAACGCTGATCTGCTCTGGTCGGAACTGTCTTCTGCAGACCAGCAGAAGGTGGCCGACGCGCTCGGCTTCGACCTGCGTGCCGCCGTGTTCGTCAATCTGGACACGGCACCGGCCCTGCAGGTGGTCTACGGCTTTGCCGAAGGCGAGGGTGCGGTCTTCGACTTCGACCGGGTGGACTGGGAAGACGTTCCGCGGCCGGAAATCGTGCAGTTCAGCAATGCGGCCATCAACAGTACCGGCAGTGCCGTTCGCACTGTCGACCTGGCTGACGTCAATCTGGTGGTGGACGGCGTCTACCGCTTGTTCGTGGGTGATCACGAGATCGTCTACGTGGCGGACGCGGACGACGACCTGGCCGCAGTGGCGGCGGGTCTGGCCGAGCTCCTGAACGAGTTGCTCGTCGATGGTGAGTCCGCGTTCACGGCGGCTGCCGAAGGCGCGCTGCTGCGGATCACTGCGGGTGCGCAGGACCTCTCGATCACGGCGGAAGACTCCCGCGTAGCCGATCTGACTGACGAGCAGCTGGCGCTGCTGCTCGAGAAGTTCGGTTATACCTATTACGACACACGCGTGTTCTTCGACCCGGAGCTGGTGGCTGATACGCCGGAACGTGCGGTCCGAGAATCCCTGGTGCCCGGCGCGGATTACCAGCTGGATGCGCCGGGGGCCGGCGAGGAACAGCGGCGCTGGCTGCTGTCCGACGGCGACCGGAGTTACCTGATCTACGGCTTCGATCAGGATGGCACCGGCATCAGTGCGATCCAGATCCAGCAGCCTCATGAACTGCTGGGCCAGCGCGGTTACGGCTTCCTGCTGACCGGCACCCTGACAACGTTGCAGGACGGCGAAGGTCTGTCCATCGCCGGCGAGGACGACGTCATCATCCGCGGCAACATCAACCTGCTGGGTGAAGGTGCGGATCTCGAGCTGCAGTCCGATCGCTGGATCTACTGGGAAGGCAACGCCAACGTTACCGGCAACATTTCCCTCTTTGGTGGCGTCCAGCAGAATGCGCTAGGCAACTGGACCGGCAACGGTGCCAACAGCGAGGGCTGGAGCGTCTACGTCCATGCGACGTCCACCCTCAACACCCTGCGTGAAGACACCCATATCACCATACATGGTGGGCAGGACGTGATCCTGAACGGCCGGCTGGTGGCCGGCGCCCTGATTGGCGAGGAAGGCCCCGAGTTCATTGGCGTGGGCGATTCCACGGTCACGGTCGTGGCAGGCGAGCACATCCTGCTCGACACCGCCATTGCTGCCGCCCGGGCTGTGACGTTGCAGACCCTCGGTGCGCCTTCCGAGCGCCACGACGGCATGGCAATCCTCATGACCAGTGCGTCGGGCATTACCGTGCCCGGTCTGACCTCGGATGGCAGTGGTGGCCTGATCAGCGTGGACGCGCAGGGCGATGTCCAGGTGATCTCGACACTGACCGCCGGCGGCCAGGTGCGACAGGTCTTCGATGAAGACGGCAACCTCGAGTCCGAAACCGTGACCTGGTTGTCGGACCCCGGTGTGATCGATATCCGGGCGACGGGGCAGGTGTACATCGGTGGTCTGACCGCAACCCAGAGCGGTGGCGAGGTCGAGATCGGCGGACGCCTGCGTGCGGCCTCCCTGATCCACCTGGATGGTGGCCAGAACAGTGACGGCATCGGCGTCAAGCTGCCCGGTGGGGCGCAGCTGTCCACGGCCCATGAAGACGGCGTGATCCACATCCGCTCGGCGGACGATGCGGAACTCTTCGGCATGATGGTCGCGGGTGGCCAGATCATTGATGCCTTTGATTCAAGGGGCAATTTCCTGGGCAGCACGGCCCTTTACGGGGAAGGTGCGTCCGAAATCCGGGTCGAGGCCGATCGTCAGATCAGGCTCACCCGGAGCCTCTACGCCGGCGCGCTCATTGACTTGCGCGGTGGCGAAACCTCCATCGCCGAGGGCGTGCCCTTTGCCGACCAGGGCATCGTGCTCGGCGGTACGGTCAATCTGCGCACCGGCCTGGAAGACAGCGTCATCAACCTGAGCTCGTCGGGCAACATGATCCTGACGGCGCCGCTCTACACCCAGCGGCTGATGGCCGATGGCTTCGCCGAGTTCGCGGCCGGTGACGTTTCTGCATCCGTGACGCTGCGGATCGAAGTCGACCTCGGCACCCACGTGGTGCGTGGCGACGTGGTACTCGATGCGGCGACTACCCTTGGCAACAATGGCCTTGGCGACCTGGTCAACGACCTGCGCAACGCCATCGCCGGCACCGATTTCGAGGTGGTGCCGGCGGCGAGCAATCCGCCGGGTCTGGGCGCTACCCAGAGGCTCACGGCTGACGAACTGGAAGTGCGGCTGGAGGATGGCCGGCTCAAGCTGACCGGCGGTTTCGAGATCAGGCTGCTGGCGGATGGCTCCGTGAACGCGGACCTGCTCGGCTTTACGCAGCTGCAGCAGGGTGATGCCGTTTCCTATCGCCCGGTAACGGTTGATGCCAGCCAGTCGGGCTCGGTGGTCAACTTCGGTCGGGAAGGCGCCCGCAATGGCGATGTGACCATCTCCGGCTGGGTGATTGGCCATGACGCCATCAACCTGTTCGGCGGCATCCAGGCAGACGGTCTGCCCAACATGCGCCTCACCGCGAGCGGCATCTTCGAGACCCGCAGCGGCAACATCGAGCTGGCACCGAACGGCCATGCGGTGCTGGAAGGCACTCTGATCGCGCGCGGCAACAACGCCAGCATCATCATCGATGCGGCCGAGTCGCTGGAACTGCGCGGCGACCTGATCGCCAACCGTGACATCACCGTCACCGCGGGCACGGCCGGCAGTACTGCAGCGGTGAGCCTGGAAACCTTCGGCACCGCCCGCTTCATTTCCGAGGGCGACAACGGCCGTGTGCGCTTCAGTGGCGAGAACGATGTCGTCATCAACAGCCAGATCGGTCGCGACCGGGCTGAAGAGCGCAATCAGGGCATTCAGCTGGTCGAGCTGGTCTCGCGCACCGGTACCCTGACCCTGGATCGCAGCGCTCTGATCGACACCAACGGCCAGGTGAACCTGAGTGGCCAGGACGTGGTCCTGCAAGGCGTCATCGAGAGCGTTCGCAACACGCCTTCACTGCTGGACTACGAGGTGCGGGTGATTGCCACCGGCGACCTGCAGGTCTCGGGCAGCCATGACATTGCAGGTTCGGTACTGCTGCGTTCCGGTGGCCTGCTGGAAATCGTCAACACCCGCCTGCTGATCGACGGGGCGAACCAGCGGCTGACGGTCCAGGCAGGCACCGATCTGCTGGTGGGAACCACCGATCCGCAACTGCCGGCGCCGGTAGCTGGCGTGTCCGTCAACGGGCCGGTCGCCGATGCCGGTGCCGAGCGTGTGGTCGACCTGACCCAGCTGGAAGTGAAGTCCGGCACCCAGTACATCCTGCGGGTGGGGGATACCTTTGCCCGCTATATCACCTCTTCCCTGGACGGACTGGATCAGCTTGCGGAAGGCCTGCAGGAGGCACTGATCGAGCTGGGCTTCAGCGCCGAGGTCGAGGGGACGGGGCAGGATCCCGACGCCGAAACGCTGGACCCGGTCCGCGTTCGCATCACTTCGGGTGCGGGTGACCAGTCGATCGTGCTGGAGGCGGTTGCAGCCGGTGCCGTAGTGCTGCAGGCCGATCGTCTGCTCGAGATGACGGCGGGCGATGCCATGGTGCTCGGTGGCGATGCGCTGCTTTATGCCAAGGGCGTAGACAGCCGCATCAACCTGCGTGCTGCGAACATTCAGGTGTCTGGCGGGGTGCGTGCCGGTGCCGCGTTCGATGCAGACGCCGATGACGGTGTGGTCAGCAGCTGGATCAGCGGTGGCGGTTTCGTCGACATTCGCGCGACTGATGCACTGCGCATCGGCGGTGTCTCCCTGTCTGACGATCTGGAGCTGGTGCTCTCGCCTGCCGTGGTGCAGGCCACGGGAGAAGTGCGTCTGCGTGCCGGGATCGGATCCGACGGGGTCGGCATCCGGGTCGAGCAGGCGGCCGCAGTGCGCGTCGATGCTACCGGCGATGGTGAATTCGATGCAGCCTCGGCCGGTCGGATCAGCCTCGATGCGGACGGTGGCATCTACCTGCACGGGATCGTCAACGCGGTCGATACCGGCGCGCGGCTGACTGTCGCCTCGCGTGGCCTGGTGTACGTCGACGGCCTGGTCAGGGCTTCCGATCGGGTCTCGATCACGGCCGGAACCCACGCCAGTGGCGCGGCGCTGGCAGTGACCGGAGTCGTGTTCGATCAGACCACCGGGGAACGTATCTCCGGCGGCACGCTGGATACCGACGTCGGCGGTGAACTGGTGTTGCGCAGCACCGGTGACATGCTGCTGGCGGGCGTGGTCGGCCAGCTGGAAGACGACAACGTCACCGCGCGCAGCAGCCGCATCGACATGGTGTCGAGTGCCGGCAATATCCTGATCACCGGCCTGGTCGATGCCCGCGACGACGTTTCGATCGTCGCCAATCGCATCACGATGACACTGGGCAGTCACGTCTTTGCGCTGGAGCAGGAGTCCAGCGCCTATCTGCGTGCCCGTGACCGCATGGACATCCTCGGTCAGATCACTGACGAGGACGCCATCATCAAGGGCGACATGCTGGTGCATCTGGCTGCCCCCACCATCTATGTGGACGGCATCCTCAAGACCGAGGCCGAGGGCAGCCGGATCCTCGTCAATGTCAGCAAGGACCTGCGTGTTGCCGGTCTGATCCAGTCTGCCGGCAACGTGGAACTGAACGCCGGAGTCAACCTGAGCGCAGGCCGCGATGCCCTCGAGGGCACCATTGATGGAGACGCCCTTGGCAATGGCAACATCCGCGTGGTGCGTCAGGGGGTGGTGCAGGCCGGCATGATCGCCGCGGACGTGGGTGTCGAGCGCAGCGCCCAGGGTGGTGACCTGATCATCAAGGCCGGTGGCGAGGTGATTCTGGACGCCGACCCGAACGTGGATGGCGAGCGCGCCATCATCGTGCCGGTGATCACCACCATCGAGGAAGAGGTCGAGGTGGTCATCGGCTATCAGGAAGTGGCTGTCGGCACGATCCAGGTGCCGGTCATTACCTACGAGCAGAGTCTGATTACCGAACAGGTCGGTACCGAGCTGGTGCAGGTCGGCGAGCGTTTCTATCGCTACGACGTGCTGCTCAGCCAGATCGGCTACTACAACCCCAATGCCGACGCGGGCGACAAGTTCCGCGAAACCTTCATCGAGAGCATCGACTACTCGAACGACGACGTGAACTGGAGCAATGCTGGCAGCGAAGGCAATCCGGGACAGCAGGCGACGCGGCCGACCCAGGACCGCCTCGTGTTCAACGCTCTGAGCGAAGCCCAGCAGCAGGCCGTGCTGAACCACCTTGGCTACATGCGGGTATTCGAGTTCACCTACAGCGTCGCAGATTCCAGCGGCACCGTGCACAACAACAAGGTGGCGCTGGAGCGAACGCTGAACGGTCAGGTGTCCCGCTCCATCGTCACCCCTGACTGGGCAGCTGATGACCTGGTCTACGTGCCGGTGGATGTGGCGGGCTGGCGCGACAAGTACATCCTGATGCCGAGCGGCGCCCAGGAGAACGTGCTGCGAGTGGTCTCGCAGGGCGACCCGAGGTACCTCTACAACGACACCACCAAGGATGGCGACAATAATGGTGTCTGGTTGACGCTGGATCAGGCCAGCCACGCCCATGTACGCGGCGAGTGGGTGGGCCAGTATCAGGAAACTGCCCAGGTCCGCTACGTGCAGGACCGTTCGGTGTGGGACCGGAGTGGCGGTTCGTCCGGGCCCAACAGCGGCATTTCGGGTTTCTTTGGCGGTCGCAGCAGCGTCACCATCAACGATTTCGACAACAGCATTGGTCGCTGGCAGATCGAGTACGTGATCGGTTCCGGCAACTGGACGTTCGATCTTGCCGACCGCGACGCATCCCTGGCGGAAGACCCGTTCTGGATTCTAGAGGACGGCAGCCAGACCTACATCCAGGTCCGGGATACTGTCTCCGGCGGCCGCGCGACAACCCTGGTGTACGGCCCGCAGACCTTCGTTGCCGCCGACGGTGCGCTCTACCGTGATACCGCATCGATGGGGCAGACCAGTACCACGGAGGCGGGAGTCCGGATCGTGGGTTCCGTCGTGACTTCTACCAAGAAGTCGGTGTTCCACAAGACCCGTACTTCGACCCAACTGATCCCGGAACTGTTCCTCAATTACGAGTACGACTGGGCTTCGACCTACGATGGCCGCAATGTCTACGACGACCGCATTCAGCTCAGCTACGAGCTGACTACCCAGGCAAGTCCCATCTGGGACTACCGCCCGGTATTCGAGACGTCGGTGCGTGACGTGATGGTGGTGACGTTCGAGGACGTCACCGTCTGGCGCACGGATCCCATTGTCGAGACCACCTTCGTGACCCGAACCGAGCAGGGTGTCCGCGAGATCCCCCTGCTGGGTGCCGACTATGGCGGCGAGTCGCTGTTCGCCACCAACATCGACATCACGTCTGGCGGCGCCACCCGCATCGGCGGGCTGGTCAAGGCCTATGAGGATCTGACGATCACCACTGGCGGCAACCTGGACGTGAACGCCATGGTTGACGAGAAAGGCGACCTGGTCATGTCCATGCTGGCGGCTGGCGACGACATGACGCTGACTGCGGGTAACTCCGTGCGGATCGCGAGCACGGCAGAACTGGCGGCCACCCACATCGTCATCACGGCCGATCGCGACGTGGTCATCAATGCCCAGATCGGCACCGAAGCCAACGGTGGCATTGACGATATCCATACCGAAACCATCACGGTCAGCGCGGACAACAACATCCGCATGGCCGGCCTCTGGACGGCCAGCGAGAGCATCACTCTGGCGGCCGGCCAGGGCGTCGGCGGTTTTGGTGGCATCACGACGCTGGACGTCAACAGCAACGGCACTGGCGCAGACCTGACCCTGAATGTGACGGGCAGCGGCGGGACCCTGAGCATGAAGGCCGGCGAGTTCGGCGGCAATCTTCAACTCGCGACCGACGCCAACAGCACTCGCGCCATGATCGACGTCAACGGCACCGTGACGCTGGAGGCGAACGACGGCCGCATCCTGCATCAGGATGGCGAGTTGAAGGCAGACAAGCTGGTCACCACCGCCGGCAGTGACACTCAGATCCGTTCGCGCATTGCCCAGGCCGACATGCGAACCCTGGGGGCCGGCAGCATCACCCTCGACAACAAGGGCACCCTGAACCTCGAACGCATCAGTGCTGCAGATGGTGCAATCAGTGTCGTCAACATCGGCAATCTGGTTGCTACTCAGGTGCAGACGCTGGGTTCCAGCAGTCGCAACTCGATCACGCTGGAAGGGCTCCGCACCAACGGCGAGATCACCCTGCAGGTCAGGAACGTGCTGGCCGGTGGCCGTGGCGATGTGGTGCTCAACGCCCAGGGCGTGATGACGCAGATCGAGGGCGGCGTCATTCGCGGCGATCATCTGTCCATCACCGCTGTCGGCGATCTGGAGATCGATACGGACGTCAACGGCCTCACGCTCGACATTCGTCGCCAGGGCAACGTTGTCGTCAATCAGGGCGACCGCCACCTGCGGGTCACGAACTCGGAGATCTCCGATGGCACCTTCACGCTGAATGCGGAAGGGCGCGTCTCGCTGGACAGCCTGCGACTCGGCTCCAACCGCGCCGGCAACGACATCCAGGTCAATGCCGAGGGCGACATCGTTGTCGGCAGTGTCGTGGCCGGGGTCTACCTGTTGCCCATCGGCGGTACCGACACTGTGACCATCTCGGCGGCTCATGCCTCCGACCAGTCCCATGCGCGCACCATCGATCTGTCTGATGTGGAAGTGGTCGAGGGCGGCCAGTACCGCCTGACCATCGGCAACGGCGCGGGCAGCGTGAATGGCTCCGCGGTGATTCGCTATACCGCTCAGGCCGGTGACGGCATCGCCGAGATTGCGGCTGCGCTGGCGCAACGTCTCTCCGACTACAGCGGCTTCGACATGACCGCCAGTGCCGAAGGTGGAGTGATCACCATCAGCAGCGGCGCCGGTGCGCGCGCGATCAGTGCGTTCGATCAGGTGAGTTCGGCGGGCGATATCCGCCTGACGAGTGCGGGTTCGATCCTGCGGTCCGTGGGTGGTGGCGACCGCGTCAATCTGGTCGCCGATCGCCTCAACCTGAATGCCGGAACCGGCATCCTCAACCTGAACATTGCAGCCAACCAGCTGCGTGCCAACACGACCGATGGCAGCATCCTGATCAGCGAGCGCGACGGTGGCTTCGAACGGACTACCGGCCTGCTGCTGGTGGAGGCGAAGACCCGGCAGGATGGCGATGCGACCAATCTCGTCAGCATCCGCGCCCAGAACAACCTGCTGGTGGGCGATCCCGGCAACGGTGCCCATGCCGCCATCGACGCGGATCTGCGTGCCAATACCATTCGCCTGGCGAGTGAACATGGCGATGTGCAGGTCGTGCGGCAGGCCGATGGTTCCGACTCGCTGAACTACGATCGCGGCATCGCGTTCGAGGCGGCCGGGGTCGTCGACGTCTATCGCTTCTTCCAGGGTCCGGAACTGACCGAGTACCGGGCGGGGCACTCGCTCCTGTTCGGGGAGAACGGTACCCGCAGTGGCGCGTTGCCGGGCGACATCAAGTCGCACACGATCATCTTCGATACCGGCGCGCTGCTCTCGATCGACGGCACGCTGACCGCGCGAGACCTCATTGAACTGCGGTCCGATCGCGACGTCATCGTGGCCGGTGATATCGTGGCCGAGGGGGCCGAGTCGATCGGCCGCCTCATCATCGAGGCGCGTGGCACGCAGGACGTCACCAGTGCGGTAGCGACCAACTCCAGCGGCACGTTCATCAGTGCACCCGGCAGCGAAGCTGGCGACGTCCGTACCATCGACCTGAGCACTGTCACGATCTCGCCGGGGCTGGCGTACGCCCTGCTGCTGGAAAACGGTGCTCGGGCCGACGTCGTTCACATGGCCAACGCCGATGACACCGTGGCTACCGTGGCCACAAGTCTGGCCACCCAGATCAACGCGGTGGACGGCTTCGAGGCGAGCGCCAGTGACGGCGTGATCACGGTGCAGAATGCCGGCCTGCACGACATCACCTACTTCAATACCAGTGTCCGCAGTACCGGCTTCGTCAATGTCAATGTGGCCACGCTGCCGATCGAGCGCATGGACATCCGCGCCGAGCGGGACATCTTCCTGCGAGTGGGTCCGGAAGGTGAAGCGAATGGCTCCACGCCCGAGAGCGATCTGTTGCTGTCGGGCTTCATCGGCGGCCTGCAAGGCTTCTCTGCGGCCGACAACGTCACCCTGGATGTTGCCAAGGGCGCGCTCAGGCTGACCGGTGGCATCGTTGCAGC
>JAIUMW010000075.1 GCA_022565365.1 Oceanicaulis sp. | reverse complement strand
GTGTAGAGCCCCGCGAGCGCCCGGGCCGAGGCCTGGGGTTCGGTTATCCGGCCGGATAGCGCGGCGCGCGCGGCGTCGGGTTTGCGCCCGGACAGCCAGTCAGATTCGGTGAGGCCGGCGCCGGCGGCCTCGTCTGCGGCGAGCGGCGGGCGCCCGGCGGCGCACAAAGGCGCGAAGGCGCGGATCAGGCCGGTCAGCCCCCATAGGTGGCCCGCCTCGGCCAGCGCCTTGCGCCCGTCTTCGCTCAACTCTGCCTCCGGTGCGGCCAGGCGCGCGGCGGCGGCCATCAGCGCGCCGGCGGTGCGGTCGACATAATCGCGCCGGTCCTGCCGCGTCGGGAACGGCCCCTGCCCCAGATCGGCGGCGCGCGCCTCAATGAGCCGGTCCAGAATATCCGCGTCCGGCGCGCCGGGCGCGTCAGTCAGTCCGGCCAGCGCCTCATACACCTCATGGCGGCGCACTTTGGGGGGCGTGACGTAGAGATCTCTCACGGCGTCGCGCGCCCAGCTCAGGCGCATTTCGCCAATCACCGGCTCGCTCACCGCATCGGGCACGCGCGCGATCTCGTGATAGAAGGCGTAGAGCGTGACCAGGCGCGCGCGCGCCTCGGCTGGCGCAAACTGCGCCGCCATCCAGCGGTCAGGGTCATCGCGTTGCAGCGCCGGTACGAAACTTCTTTCAGTCAATGCGCGTTCCTTGTGTGGACCTTGGCGCGACAGACGCCATATGGCGACCCCAGGCGTCGGTTTCGACGCCGCTACTTCGATGCACCCGACCCAAAGGATATCCGATCATGGCCTTCACCCTCCCCGATCTGCCCTATGCCCGCGACGCTCTGGCGCCTCATATCAGCGGTGAGACGCTGGATTTCCACCATGGCAAGCACCACAAGGCCTATGTGGACAAGGCCAATGATCTGGTGAAGGGCACCGATCTGGAAGGCGCGGACCTGGAAACCGCGATCCGCAACGCTTGGGAGCGCAAGGATGCGGGCCTGTTCAACAACACCGCCCAGATCTGGAACCACACGTTCTACTGGCAGTCCATGTCGCCCAAGGGCGGCGGGCGCCCGTCGGGCAAGCTGGCCGAGGCCATCGACCGCGATTTCGGCTCGTTTGAAAAATTCGCCGAAGCCTTCAAGGCGGCGGGCGCGGGCCAGTTTGGGTCCGGCTGGGCCTGGCTGGTGGTCAAAAACGGCAAGCTGGAAGTGCGCAAAACCCCCAACGCCGAAACCCCCATCACCGAGGCCGGCGTGACGCCGCTTCTGACCATGGATGTGTGGGAGCACGCCTATTATCTCGACTTCCAGAACCGGCGTCCGGACTATATGGGCGCCTTCCTGGAGCACCTGGTGAACTGGGAGTTCGCGGCGGAGAATTTCGCGAACGCCTGAACACACGCTTCATCAATCGGCGATTGACGAACAGATCGGCCGCGGCGAGGCTCGCCGCGGTCGTTTTGTATTGGCTGGAGGGGTTTTCATGAGCCGGACTGATCTTGCGCCCTGGCGCACACTTTTGGGCGCAGGCGCGCTGGCGGCGGTTCTGGCGCTCGGCGCCTGCGGGGACCGCAGCACGCGCACCGCTGACCCCACGCCCGCCGCTTCACAGGCGCAGCAAGCCGCCGAGACCACCCCTGCGGCCCGCGGGCTTGATCCTGCAGCTGTCGCCCGGCTCGACGCCACCCTCGCCTCTCTGGCCGCAAGCCAGGACCGGTCTGGCTATGTCGCCATGATCGCCCGCGACGGGGTCGTGCAACATGTCAGCGAGGCGGGCTACGCCGATGTGGAGGCCGGAACTCCCATGCGCGCCAACACCGTGGTGCGCATCGCCTCCATGACCAAGCCGGTAACAGCTGCGGCCATACTGATGCTCGCCGAGGACGGGCTGCTGTCAGTCAGCGATCCGGTATCGGACTACATCCCCGCCTTCGCCGATGCGCGCGTCGCGACCGGGCTGATGCATGACGAGGGGTTCGAGATTCCCACCGCGCCGCTCACGCGGCCCATCACCATCGAGGATCTGCTCACCCACACCTCGGGCGTTGGCTATCTGTTTGATTACCAGACCCATCTGGGCGCGCTTTATATCGACCGCGACATCTACCGGGCCGACGGCCAGTCGCTGGAAGACCGCATCAACTCGCTGGCCAGCCTGCCACTCTATTTTCAGCCGGGCGAGCGCTGGTTCTATTCCTATTCCAACGACATTCTGGGTCAGGTGATCGCTGTGGCGTCCGGCCAGAGCGTGGAGGCCTTCATGCAGGCGCGCCTGTTCCAGCCGCTGGGCATGACCGACACCAGCTTCTTCCCGACAGACGCGCACCGCGAACGTCTCGCCGCGCTCTACACTCACGACGAAGACGGCGCGCTGGTGCGTGTGCAGCGCGAACGCGATTTGGCCATGCTGGCCGAGGTGGAGGCTGGCGGCGCAGGCCTTTTCTCCACCGCCCATGACTATATCCGCTTTGCCCAGATGCTCGCCAATGGCGGCGAACTCGACGGCGTGCAGGTGATGAGCGAAGGCAGCATCGCCGCCATGGCCACGCCACATGTAGGCCTTGACCGTATGGGCGAGGATCAGCGCCGCATCGGGCTCGCCTTCGGCTATTCGGTGGGCGTGTCGGTGAATGAGTCTGGCGGGCGCCGCACCGGCGATTTGGGCTGGGGCGGTTATTTCGACACCGCCTTCGTGGTCAGCCCGTCCACAGGCGTGGTCGCCGTGATCATGGCCCAGGAAGAGCCCGGCCCCGGCACGCGCGACACCACAAGCGCCGGCGCGGTGCTGCAAAGCCAGCTGGCCGGTCTGGTCCCGGTAGAGAGCTGAGCCCCCCGAAAGCAGCAAACGAAAACGGCCCCCGGATCGCCTCCGGGGGCCGCTTTGTATTCAGCCTGCAGGGCCGGTGTCAGCCCAACGTCTGGAAGCTCGCCATCGCCACCAGCATGGGCAGGGACAGCAGCGTGTTGGTGCGCGAGAACAGCATCGCCGTGCGCGCCGCCTTCGGCTTGGCCTCGGCGTCCGCCTCGACCAGACCCAGGGCGATTTTCTGTTTGGGCCAGATGATGAACCAGACATTGAACGCCATGATCAGGGCCAGCCACATGCCGATGCCCATGAACACAAAGCCCGGCGCAAAGCCAACCGTGGCGCCCAGGGTCAGCGTCTCCAGCAGATAGCCCTTGGCCAGCGCCAGAAGCACGCCGGTCAGCACGGTGAAAGCCGCGCCCCAGCGGAACCAGAACAGGGCGGCCGGCGCGATATGCTTGCCGATGGCCGGTTTCATCTCGTCGGGTATGGAGGGCATGGTCGGAATCTGGACGAAATTGAAATACCAAAGAAGGCCGATCCACATGATCCCGGCCACCACGTGCGTCCAGCGCAGCAGCGATTCCAGCACTTGCGGCTCGCCCAGGCCCACGCCCTGCCCGGCGAGCACGTAGATGAAGAAGAAAGCCAGCGCCAACAGAACCGAGATCAGTACCGTCGTGCGCAAATTGGTGAGGACATTCGCCATGTTGAGCCCCTTTGATTGCTCCGAATCACCGCGCGACTATAGGTCACAATGCCGCAGGGACGCCAGAGCATGCGGGGGCGCGTAGGGGGACTGGCCATCATGTCATGGATAATGGCGCGAGTGACGGGGCTCGAACCCGCGACCTCCGGCGTGACAGGCCGGCGCTCTAACCAACTGAGCTACACCCGCGTGGGCATCCCGGCGCAGCGCCGGGGAGCGCTTTCCTACTTTTGCTCCCGTCCCCGGTCAAGCGCGTTTGCCGCTATTGCGCACATGGGGCGCAGAAGATGGATGGTGGGCGGTGACGGGCTCGAACCGCCGACCCTCTCGGTGTAAACGAGATGCTCTACCAACTGAGCTAACCGCCCTTCACGGTTTATCTACTCCGCCCGGCCTGCAGGCTTCAACCGGTCTGATCCGTAGCAGCCCAGCTGACGCACTGTTTTGGCATGCTTGGCCAGATGCGCCAGCGCGCGCGCCACGGCCGGATCGTCCTCGTGTCCTTCCAGATCGAGGAAGAAGAGCTGCTCCCATGGCGCGCCCGCCACAGGCCGGCTTTCCAGCTTGGTCAGATTGACGCCCTCGGTGCGGAACCCCTCCAGCGCGCTGATCAGCGAGCCCGCCTCGTCACTGGTGATCACCACCAACGAGGTCTTGCACGGCAGCAGCGCTGACGCTGGCGCCGGATCCAGCGCCAGCGAGACAAAGCGCGTCTCGTTGCCGGCGAAGTCAGAGATATTGGGCTCGATGACATTGAGGCCGAACAGGCGCGCGGCATCGGGGCTCGCCACGGCGGCCACCGAGGCCCCCTCGTCCAGCGCCCGCTCCAGCGCGCGGGTGGTTGAGGAGACCGGAACTTTCTGCAGATCGGGGCGGGCGTTGAGCCAGCGCTGGGCCTGGCGCAGCGCCTGGGGGTGGCCGTAGACGGTGCGCACCACGCCCACATCACTGGCCTTGCCGATCAGGGCGTGGACGATGCGCTGATGGTGCTCGCCGGCGATCTTCAGGCGGGTCTCGCGTAGCAGGTCATAGACCTCCACAATACCGCCCGTGGCCGTGTTCTCGATGGGGATGAAGCCGTATTCAGCCTCGCCCGCCTCTACGGTGGAGAAGATCGCGGCGTAGTCGCGCTTGATCACCGGCGCGACGCCCGAATAGCGCCCGGAGAAATGGGCGTAGACGCCAAAATGCGAATAGCTGCCCGGCCCGCCCAGATAGGCGACGCGCGCCTCGGTCAGCAGGCGGTCGCCCGCACGCGCATCGAGCCCGGCGCGCTGGCGGCGCAAGGAGTCGTCAATGATCGCCTGAAACAGCGTCTCCACAAAGCGTGCGTCCAGGCCCGCCTCGCCGCCCATCTTGACCGCACGCGCGATCACGTCCTGCTCGCGCTCTACATCGCGCACCGGGGTCTGCTCGCCGGCCTTGAGGGCGCCCAGCGCTTCGCCCAGGCGCCGCCGCTCGGCCAAAAGGCGGATCAGCTCGGCGTCCGCCCGGTCGATGGCGGCGCGCAGGACAGCGCGTTCATTACGCGTTTCGGGCGGCGGGGTCATGGGCGTCTCCTGACAAACAAAAACCCCCGCTTTGCGGCGGGGGCGGACTGGTCTTCATCTTAAAACAGACGAGCTCAGCCGGTCCCCTCCGGGCCGCTGGTATAGCCGATAAAGAGATAGGTGGCCGAGCGCGTGATCATGCGCTGCAGCATGGCGCAGGGGCGTTTGTCCGGTCAAGCGGGAAAACGGCGTGCGTTGACAGATGCGGCGCGGCGCGCTCCGATCACGCCGCGATATCCATACCGGGGACAGGAGATCACCATGACCATGCGCTTCACTGCCGCCGCCGTGTCAGCCGCCTTGCTGGCCGCCTGCAACCCGCCTGCGGAGCAGTCGGAAACTCCGGCTCCGGCCGGCCAGCCCCATGCGGTGATCGAAACCAGCCTGGGCGATATCCGCATCGTGCTGCACGCCGACGCCGCGCCCCTCAGCGCCGCAAATTTCCTGGCCCATGTGGAGGCCGGGACATATCAGGGCGGCTCGTTCTACCGCGTGGTGCGCGACGATAATGACCGGCCCGAGATCGAGAACCCGATGAATTTGATCCAGGGCGGCTGGGGGTTTGAGGGCCTGCCGGAAGCCGACGGCATCGCCCATGAAGGCACCGACATGACCGGCCTGTCCCTTGTGCGCGGGGCGGTCTCCATGGCGCGCTATGAGGTGGGCACGGCGACCACAGAATTCTTCATCATGCTCAATGACACGCCGGGCCTGGACGCCGGTCCGGACGGGCGCAATCCGGGCGATGAGGCGGGCTATGCGGTGTTCGGCCAAGTGGTGGAGGGGATCGAGATCGCCGAAGCCATCATGAACAGCGCCGCCGGCCGTGAGGACGCGCCGGACGGCTTCGCCCACCAGTTTCTCACCGAGCCGGTGACGATCATCACCGTCCGGGCGGACTGACCGCGCGGCGCGCTTAACGCGTGGCGTTGAACAGCTCGCGCCCGATCAGCATGCGCCGGATCTCGCTGGTGCCGGCGCCGATCTCGTAGAGCTTGGCGTCACGCAACAGGCGGCCCGTGGAGTATTCGTTGATATAGCCATTGCCGCCCAGGATCTGGATGGCGTCCAGCGCGCACTGGGTGGCCGCCTCGGCGGCGAACAGAATCGCGCCCGCCGCGTCCTGGCGGGTTGTCCGGCCCCGGTCGCAGGCTTGCGCCACGGCGTAGACATAGGCGCGCGCCGCGGTCATGCGGGTGTACATGTCGGCGATCTTGCCCTGGATCAGCTGGAACTCGCCGATGGGCTGACCGAACTGTTTGCGCTCGTGCACGTAGGGCATGACCACATCCATGCACGCCTGCATGATCCCGATGGGACCTGACGCAAGTACGGCGCGCTCATAATCGAGCCCGCTCATCAGCACGCGCACGCCGCCGCCGACAGAGCCCAGCACGTTCTCTTCGGGCACTTCGCAGTCTTCAAACACCAGCTCGCCGGTCTCAGACCCGCGCATGCCCAGCTTGTCGAGCTTCTGGGCGACGGAGAAACCCTTCATCCCCTTCTCGATCAGGAAGGCGGTGATGCCCTTGGAGCCGCCTTGCGGATCGGTCTTGGCGTAGACCACCAGCACATCGGCGCTGGGCCCGTTGGTGATCCACATCTTGGAGCCGTTGAGGATGTAGCGGTCGCCCTTCTTTTCAGCCTTCAGGCGCATGGAGACCACGTCGGAGCCGGCGCCCGTTTCGCTCATGGCCAGCGCGCCCACATGCTCGCCGCTGATCAGCTTTGGCAGATAGCGCGCGCGCTGGTCGTCGTTGCCGTTAAGGCGGACCTGATTGACGCACAGGTTTGAGTGCGCGCCGTAGGACAAACCCACCGAGGCCGAGGCCCTGCTGATTTCCTCCATGGCGATGCAGTGTTCGAGATAGCCGAGCCCGGACCCGCCAAGCTCCTCCTCCACTGTAATGCCCAGAAGACCCAGCGCGCCCATCTCCTGCCAGAGATCTGCCGGGAAGGTGTCCGTAGCGTCAATCTCGGCCGCGCGCGGCGCAATTTTATCGGAGGCGAAGGAGCGCACGGTGTCGCGCAGCATCTCCGCCGTATCGCCCAGAGGAAACTCGAGCGTGGGATATTGATTGGCTGTCATGCCCCGCGAGATACCACGCGGCGCGGTAGCGTCAAGCGCGCTTGGCGCGCCGCTCCTTCAGCCGCCCGGCCAGCGTCATGCACGAGGCGACCCCCATCAACACGCCTGCCGAGATCAAACCGGGCGCAATCCAGTCATGGGCGATGCCTTCAGCAACATAGGCGTCAAAATTGGCGGCCAGATGCGCAATGCCGAGTCCCGCGATCACGGCGCCAAGGACCAGATTGGCGATGAAAATCTTGATGCCACTGCCTTGCGGTTGAGGCGCCGCCGCCGCTTCGGGCAGGTGCGCCATCGCTTCGGGGCCTGCCACGTGGGCCGGATCAAGCACGGCATCGTCTTCGTGGGCGGCGTCAACGGGCTCGCCCTCGGGGCGTTCCGGCCCTTCCACCTCTCCCGACAAACCGGCGGCGCTGGCGGGCGCTTCACCCGGATGCGGCGGCGCCAGATCAGCGCGCGGCCCGGGCGTGGGCACAGGCGTCTCGGCAGCCGGCAGCGGCGCGGGCTGGTGCACGGGCGCGGGCTGTGACCGCGTCAGCGGCGCGGTGACGATCGCCGGCGCCAGGAAGCTGAATCCCAGAACCGGACCGGTGCTGGCAGGCGCGGCCTGAGGCTCCGGCGCAGGGGCGTGGGCAGGGGCGGGTCCGGCTTGCGGCTCGTCCGATGTCTCTGTCTCTGTCTCTGTCTCAGCCGCCGGCGCCGCCGTGCGCGCCGTGTCTCCGGCCATAGAGGCGGCCATGCGCGCCAGCACCGCCTGCACGGCGCCGTCCTGCTCGGTACGCGCCCCCTGCGGCGCCGGTTCAGGCTCGGACGCGGGCTCAGGGGCGGGATCGGGTTCAGACTCAGATTGGGCGTCTGCGGCCGGCGTTCCGGCTTCCGGCTCAGCTTCGCTGGCTGGTTCCGGGTCAGGCTGAGCTGCCGGAGCGTCGGGGCTGGCGGTGTCCGCGGCCCAGTCTTCAAAGGCGATATCGACTTCGACCAGCGGACCCAGACGCGGCGCGGGTTCTGCTGGCGCTTGCGGCGCAGTTTCAGGCGCGGGCTGCGGCGCGGGTTCAGGCGCGGCTGCGGGGGCGTCCAGCGCCGTCAGGTACAGCGCCTTCTCCGCCGCGCGGCGGCGCACCAGCCGCTCTGACACCACCAGGCGCCCGCCCTCTTCGGCGCGCACCCAGGTTTCCAGCGCGGCGGCGGCCTCGCGGTGCTTGCCCGCACGGGTCAGGCGCGCCACATCGGACACCTTGAACGCATTGGCGCCTACCGACGCCGCGAACGAGACCAGCGCATCGCGCATGGGTGCGGGCAGATCGGCGCCCGCAGCCGTCTCCACCGCCTGTTCGGCCTGGAGCACGTCATAGATCAGGAGCAGTTCGGCGTTTTCGCGGCTGAGGGTCACGCCCTCTTTGGCCGCCGCGCTGTGGCCATAGCCGACCAGCCAGCGCCGGCCACGGCGTTGCGCCTCGCCCAGAAAGGGTTCATGGGCCTTGATCAGGTCGCGCGCAGCGCGGGTGGATTTTAAACGCGGTTTCATTGCTGTCCCGTTCCGAAACGGCCGAAAGCCCAGGCCGGACCGGCATTGCAAGCCCGGGGCCGTCAGCGTGCGGGACGGTCCAGCACGTCAACTGAGTCCACGGCGGTGAAGGGCGCAAAGAAGCCCGCCCCGGCGCCGCCGCCGATCAGCCAGATTTCGCCGCCCAGCGCCACAGCCGCCGCCTCGGTGCGGGTGGCCGGCAGGTCCACGCCCTGGCGCCAGCCCGAGGCGCCGGCGTCCAGCACCAGATGATCACGCAGGGTCTGGCGCATGTCAGAGCTGCGTCCGCCCATGATGTGAATGGCGCCATCCAGCGCCACCATCGCATGCCCGGCGCGCGGCCGGGGCAGGTCGGGCCCGCGCCGCCATTCGCCCGCTTCGATGTCATAGATGTCGACGCGCGCGCTGGTCTCGCCATCGCGCGACCCGCCCGCCAGCCAGATTTGCGACCCGATTCGCACCGCCGACGCGCCCCGCCGCCCGGTCTCCTGGGGCGCGGCCAGCGTGGTCCATTCGCGCGCTGCGAGGTCGAAGACATACATGTCGCTCGCGCCGTCCTCGCCGCCGACGGCATACAGCAGGCCGCCGGACTCAATCAGCGAGAAGGAGGCTTTGGCGCCCGGCATGGACGGTTCGCCCTGCCAGACATCGGCCTCGGCGTCATAGGACCAGACCCCGGCGATCGGCGCGCCGCCGGACTCAGAGGAATAGCCCCCCGCGACCCAGATGCGCCCGTCCGCCGACACCATGCCGAAACGCTCCAGGCCCAGCGCCAGCGGCGCACGCGCGCGCCAGGCGCCGTCATCAGACTCCAGGGCTTCAAAATCATTGCGTGGCTCGACCAGTCCGGCGCCGCCCGCGGCGTAGATCACGCCGTCATGCACCACCCCCGCCAGCCCGGCGCGCGCGCTGTCCAGCCTCGGGCCCGGCCGCCAGGGGCCATTGATGGAATAGGCAGACACCGGTCCGCGCTCGCTCCACTGGCGCGCATCTTCCTGCGCGTGAGCAGCCGCCGGGACGAGCCCGAACAGAGGACTGGCGATGGCGATGATGCAAATTGTGCGCAGCATGGAGATATCCTGTCAGTGCCGCCCCATAATTCATACATCATTGTCTCGCGCCAAAGGCGGCGGAACAAGGGCCAGAGCGTGCGCAACGCCGCGCGTTTGCACAAGCTGAATGCAAAAAGGCCCGGCGATCCCGCCAGGCCTTGTCACAAAGCTCGCCCGGGAGCGAGAGATGGTGCGGTCGAGAAGACTCGAACTTCCACGGGTTTTACCCCACAGCGACCTCAACGCTGCGCGTCTACCAATTCCGCCACGACCGCAAAACCGGAGCGCGCGTGTACCAAGACCGCAGGGGCTTGTGAAGTCCCCCGGTGTACAGCGCGTATCAGATCAGGCTGCGAAATAGTCGTGGACGTCGGCCGGGCCGGTGATCGACACCGCTACGCGGTCGCCCTGGAGGACGATCTCGCCGCGCGCGATGGGATGATTATTGGCCAGAATCCACACTTCCTCGTGCTCGGCCGTGGCCAGCGGAATCACCGCGCCGCGGCCCATGCGCAGGAATTGCTGGATCGGCAGGCGGGACCTGCCGAGCAAAACCGAGATTTCGACCTGGACTTCGCCCAGCTGGCTCATGGTGATACGGACCGGTTGGACCAATATTGGTGCGAAGCCTTGCTTCGCGGCTCGGGAGTCACGATGTTCCGCACCGGTTTCGGAGGCGTTAAGGGCCTGAGCAAGGACGACAGAAAAATGCCGATTGGCTGGGCGGTTTCAGCAGCGCGCGTGCCCTACCCCGACGCTGTCGCTGCCATGGAGGCGCGCGTGGACGCCATCGCGCGCGGCGAGGCATCTGAGCTGGTCTGGCTGCTGGAGCACGATCCGATCTATACCGCCGGGACCAGCGCCGATCCGTCAGACCTGCGCGATCCGGACCGGTTCGCCGTGCACCACACCGGGCGCGGCGGCGAATACACCTATCACGGCCCCGGCCAGCGCGTGGCCTATGTGATGCTGGATTTGCGCGAGCGCGGGCGCGATGCGCGCCGCTTCGTGCGCGATCTGGAGCAATGGATTATTGGCACGCTGGACACGTTCAACGTCACCGGCGAGCGGCGCTGCGGACGGGTCGGAGTATGGGTGAACCGCACTGAGCCAGGCGGGCCGGAGCGTGAGGACAAGATCGCGGCCATCGGCATCCGCCTGCGCCGCTGGGTGTCGTTTCATGGCATCGCGCTGAATGTGGAGCCTGACCTGGCGCATTTTGACGGCATCACGCCGTGCGGGATCCATGATCCGCGCTATGGCGTGACCAGCCTGATTGATCTGGGGCTGCCGGTGACCATGGACGATGCCGACCTGGCGCTGAAACAGGCGTTCGAGGCGGTGTTCGGCCCGGTCACTCCGGAGGCGGCGCCCGCCTGATCTGCGGCCCCAGACGCGAAAACCATAACGCAAACAGTGCAATGACAATCCAGAACGCCCAGGTGGACGGCCAGATGCCGGCTTCGGCGATCTGCCGGGCGAGCTCTCCGTCGCTGGACAGTCTGTCGGACAAAGCCTGCTGCAGGGCGGGATCATAGGCGGCGGCGTTGACGGCCTGGGGGTCGTCGAGATCGACGCCGCTCTCGCGCATGATATCGAGGAATGCCGGCAGCACCGCCACGGTCATGGCCAGGATACCGGCGGCGAACTTCGCCAGCCAGGCGACCAGCAGCGGGACCACGGCCATATCCGCCCGCCGCCCGGCATGGCGCAGCCGGTTGATGTGGGCGGCCAGCACGAAGAACGCGACCATCGGCCAGACAATGGAGCCCTGCACGCCCATAAGGCTCAGCCGTACGAAATCCACCGCCGCAATCAGCCCCAGCGCGATCCAGTACTGGTCGCCGTCGGCGCGCTGATTGGGCAGGAAGGCGGCGGCGAAGGGAATACGGGAGATCACAGGTCTGACACCGGGTTCAGCGCGGGGCGCGCCCGCGAGGCGCGCGGGACTGCATCAACAGGGTATGGGGCGCGCCCGCCCCCGGTTCAAGACAAACCGGCGCCCCGGGGAAGCCGCCGGGGGGCGGGGGTTCGCGGTTGCAGGGCCGTAGGGGAGGGCGGGGTGGGCTGCGTGGGCGGGGGG
>JAIUMW010000074.1 GCA_022565365.1 Oceanicaulis sp. | reverse complement strand
GGCACGCGCGGCTGCTCGACCAGGCGCAGATAAATCTCTACGCCCGAAGCCGGCGCCATCACCAGGCTGCGCGCGCTGGCCGATTTGGCCGCATCAAACGCCTCGGCGAGATCCGCCCCCAGCGTGCCGCGCGACACGGTCGAATAGTCGAGATAGTCGCGATACAGCGCCTCGGCGGCGTCCAGATCAGCGACTGTCAGCGTGGCGGCGCGAAGGAGTTTCATGTGCCAGACCCTTATCATTGTCCCGGCGCCGGAAGGCGCAGGGCGTGACCGGAAAGCCGGGCTCGCCACGGCTCGATGAGTTGGTATACCATTTGAACCGTTCCGGTGCGCAAGCCATGGCCTGCGTTTTGTCCGCCGACGTCACGCGGCGCCTGAAGGAGAGATTGATGCTGACCCTGCTTTTCGCCAGCCTGACCCTCGCCGTTTCCCCGCCCGCCACCGCGGCGCCCGGCGCCCTCACCGCTTCCGAGATCATCACACGCGCCCACGAAGCGGCAGGCGGCGAGGCCTGGCGCGATCCGGGCTCGCTCTACATGGAGGGGTATGGCCTGTTCTGGCGCGGAGGGCCGGACTTCGTCCGCTACGAGCCCTACCGGATGTGGCGGGTATATGAGAGCGACAAGCCCGACGCCCGCCAGGCCAGCGGCCGCGTGCGTATCGAGGCGTTGCGTGAGGGCGAGATCGTGTTCCAGATCGCCTATGACGGGGAGCAATCCTACAATCAGGACGGCCCGGTGGAGGCCGGCGCCGATGACTGGGCGTCCAATTTCGGTTTTGGCGCCATCCGCCACGCCTTCGACGAGGGCTGGACCATAGACCGCCTGCCCGATGATCTGGTGGATGCGCAGCCCGCCTATACCGTGCGCCTCAACGATCCGGCAGGCGGCGAGACGATCTTCTCGATCCGCCAGGGCGATTTCGCCATTGTGCGCGTCGGCTTCGACACCCCGCGCGGCTGGCACGAGCTCATTTATTCCGACTTCTATGCCAACACACCCGGCGGCTTCGTCCAGCCGGGCCGTTTGCGGCTCTACTACAATGGCGTGAAAGCCAACGAGGTCTACTGGACCGCCTTCACCACCGGCGAGACCTGGGACGACGCGCTGTTCCGCATCGGGGTGGACGACGAGTAAGAATTAGTTGACATCACCCTGCCGCTGGCTCCATATGCGTTATGTCTGGTTTTTCAGACATTTTGTCAAAGGAGTCAGACATGACGTTTCTGGAAAAATCCAATCTCCTGATGCTCGGCGCGATGGTGCGGGTATACGGCGCGTATGGCGCGCTGGTGTTTGGTGGGCCGCTCGCCTCGGGGGCCGGCATTGACACTGAAATCGGCCTGATGATGTCCAACGGGTTGATGATTGCCTCGGTCGTGGCGCTGGTGGCGATTGCGATTTTCGGCCACGTCGTGATCGCCCTGCTCAATCCCAAAGAGGCCAGCCGCCAGGATGAGCGCGACGCCCTGATCGAGATGCGCGGCGATCAGCGTGGCGGCTTCGTGATGGCGGTGTGCGCTGTGTGCGCGATGGGACTGGCCATGGTGGCGACGGCCCACTTCTGGATCGTCAATCTGATCCTGGCGGGGCTGGTGCTGGGCGAGATCGTCAAGGCGGTCTCCAAAATCATCGACTACCGCCGGGGCGTGTAGCGCCATGGGCAAGGGCGCCAACCGCATATCCAACACCATCCGCGAACAGCGCTTTCACGCTGGCGAGATGACGCAGGCCCAGCTCGCCGACGCGGTCGGCATCACCCGCCAGACCGTGATCGCCATGGAACAGGGGCGCTATTCACCCTCGCTGGAGGTGGCGTTCCGCGTGGCGCGCACCTTCGGCAAGCCGCTCGAAGAGGTGTTCCGTTACGAGGACTGACGCCTACTGGCTGGCCCACACAATGCGCGCCATCCACACAATGTCGCACGGGTCGAGCAAGCGGTTGTCATAGGCGGGGTTAAGCGAGACCAACTCCACGCTCTGATTGGTGACCCGGCCCAGCTCCTTGGCCATCACCTCGCCAGAGCGGGTCTTGACCACCACCCGGTCGCCGCGGCGGGGCGTGGCGTGGGGCGCCACCACGATGCGGTCGCCCTCACGGTAGACCGGCGCCATGGAGTCGCCCGAGATTTCAAGCGCATAGGCGTCCTCGTCATCGACACCGGGAAAACGCACCTCTTCCCAGCCGGTCCCAGCGGGAAAACCGGCATCATCGAAGAAGCCCTGGCTGCCGGCTTGCGCGAACCCGATCAGGGGCACCGATCGCCCGCTCGCAGCGCCGGTGGCCAGCGCGGCGAAATCCTCAAACCCGGTCCGCGACGCCTCCAGCGCCTTGGCGATGCTCTCGGTGGCGGGCCAGCGCAGCTTGGCCCCGTCAGCGCTCACCCGCTTGGATGGGTTGAAGGTGGTGGGGTCCAGCCCGGCCTGACGCGCGAGCCCGGAGGCGCTGAGGCCAGCGCGCTGGGCCAGCCGGTCCACGCCGCGCCAGATCTGGGTATGAGTGAGCATCTGATCCCTCATCCGGAGAACCTGATACTTCATTATCAGGATAATTTTCCTTTTCCAAGCGCGTCGGCGGACGAAAATCAAATCAGCGCCGCCCGCGCGGGCGCGCGCACAGCGCCTTGGCTCTTGCCTGCACGCGCCGGGCGCCGTACCGCCATGGCCCATGAACACACCCGAGATTTACCGCATCGCCGATCCGGCGGCTCTGGCCGCCGCATCCGTCTCCGGCGCCTATGAGGGCGAGGCTCATGACCGCGCCGACGGCTTTATCCATTGCTCCAGCCTCGACCAGATCGCCGGCACGCTGGAGGCTCATTACGCTGGCGCGGCCCGTATTGCCGTGGCGGTGATCGATGCGGGCGCGCTCGGCGATACGCTCAAATGGGAGGCTTCGCGCGGCGGCGAGCTGTTCCCGCATATTTACGGCCCCCTGCCCTTCAGCGCCGTACGCGCCGTGCATCTGATCACCCGCACGCAGGATGGCTGGCGCCTGCCCCAGGAGCTGTGCACATGATCGCCGGCGCCGCCGCCCGACTGATGACGCTATTGCCGCCCGAGCGCGCGCACCGCGCTGCGCTGAACGCCCTGAAACAGGGTCTGGGTCCGAAAGTGCGCACGCCTGTCGATCCGGTGCTGGCCACGGCGATCGCCGGGATGGAGCTGGCCCATCCGGTGGGGCGGGCGGCCGGGTTCGACAAGAACGCCGAGGCGCCCGATGCGCTGCTCGATGCAGGCTTTGCGTTTGTTGAAGTGGGCGGCGTCACCCCGCGCCCGCAGGACGGCAATCCCGCCCCGCGCCTGTTCCGCCTGCGCGCAGACAAGGCGGTGATCAACCGCATGGGCTTCAATAATGAAGGCCTCGACGCGGTGAAGGCCCGGCTGGAAGCGCGCGCGGGCAAGCCCGGCGTGGTGGGCGTCAATC
This sequence comes from Oceanicaulis sp., assembly GCA_022565365.1. Taxonomy (GTDB): domain Bacteria; phylum Pseudomonadota; class Alphaproteobacteria; order Caulobacterales; family Maricaulaceae; genus Oceanicaulis. Next base: position 8,570 of record JAIUMW010000074.1, on the reverse strand, counting down.
TGGGCGCCAACAAGGAGTCTGACGCCCGCGCCGCCGATTACGCGATCCTGCTGAAATCCCTGTCGGGGCTGGCCGATTTCTTCACCCTCAACATCTCCTCGCCCAACACGCCGGGCCTGCGCAATCTGCAGGGCGCGCAGGCACTCGATGAGCTAATGAAACGCGTCAATGACACGCGCTGGACCGAGCCGGTCTTCATCAAGGTGGCGCCCGATCTGGAGCCCGCCGATATCGATGTCATTGCAGACGCCGCGCTGCGCCACCGCGTGTCCGGGCTGATCGTCTCCAACACCACGCTGGCGCGGCCCGACACGCTGAAAAGCCGTCACCGCGGCGAGGCTGGCGGCCTGTCCGGCGCCCCGGTGCGCGCGCGCTCCACCGAGCTGGTGCGCGCCTTCTACACGCGCGTGGGCGCCGAGCTTCCCATTATCGGCGTGGGCGGGATTGATAGCGCGCAGGCCGCGTATGAGAAAATCCGCGCCGGCGCCAGCGCGGTGCAGCTCTACACCGCCTTGATCTATCAGGGTCCGGGCTTGGCGGTGCGCATCCGCGATGGTCTGGCCGCCCTCCTCAAACGCGACGGCTATGCGCGCCTCGCCGACGCGGTCGGGACGGAGGGTTGAGGCGATGATCGGACTGACGCTCCTCCTGGTGATCGCCGCCGCCGCGCTGTTCTTCCTGCTGCAGCCGCACACCCGCGCGCGCAATTCCGCCGCCGAGGACGCCGCCCGCGAAGCGGTGCGCCGCGGCCTCGAACCGGACGAACAAGAAGACAAGAAATCGCGCGATGACGAGAGCGGCGGCGGAGCCGGTCCGCGTTCCTGATCACGCTCCGGCGTGCGCTACAGGCCGAAGATCAGCGAGCGGTGGACAGCCAGTCCCGCCATCGCGCCGTCCGCCACGGCAAAGCCCACCGAACCGGCGGGGCGGGCCATGTCGCCGCAGGCGAACACGCCCGGCCGGCTGGTCTGCTTCATCTCGTCGGTCTTCACAAAGGCGCCCAGCGGCCCGTCCTCGAACGCCAGCCCCATCTTGCGGGCGAGCCCGGCAGCCATCTCCATGCGCGGCTGCACGAATACGCCTGCCAGGGCGATTGTCCGCCCGTCTGCAAGCACCAAGCCCGCGCCCTCACCCTCCAGGCGTGCGACGGGTGAGTGTTCCAGCGTCACGCCGCGGCGCTTAAGCGCGGCCAGCTCGTCGGCATCGGGCGCGCAGGCATTGTTGGTGAACAGGGTTGTCGGCCCCCAGTCGGGCAGCATCATCGCCTGCTGCCCCGCCATGGGCGAGCTGGCGATCACGCCGACAGGGCCTCCACCCAGCTCAAAGCCATGGCAATAGGGTCAGTGGAAGACATGCCGCCCCCAGCGCTCTTCAAGCCCCGGAATATCGGGCAGCACATCGCGGATGCCGGTCGCCAGAATGATGCGTGATCCCGTAGCCGAGACGTCGCCCATGCATACCGCATACCCGTCCTCGATGGGCTCCACCGCGAGCGCTTCACCCTCGCGCCATTCCACGGTCGGGTAGGCCAGCAATTGCTCGCGGCCCAGCGCAGCCAGATCAGCGGGCGCTATGCCGTCATGGGCGAAAAACCCGTGCGAGGCTGCGGCGAACCGGTTTCGGCGCACCCCGCCATCCACGACCAAAACCCGCCGGCGCGCCCGGGCCAGCTGCAATCCGGCGGCAAGCCCGGCATAGCTGCCCCCGATAATGCTGGCTTCGAACTGCATGGCGCGCTCCTTTTTCCGTTTCTCGCCACTTTCATTGTTACATGTTTGCGCACGAGTCAATCCCACGCTACTTTGCAAGTTGCGTGACCGGGAAGCAGGACATCCTCCATGAGCCGTGACCACAGGCTGAGCCGCATGCTCCACGTGCTGATCCACATGGGGCAGGCTGACAAAGCGAGCACCTCGCAAGAGATCGCCGCCATGCTGAACACCCATCCGGTGGTGGTCCGGCGTACGATGGCGGGCCTTCGCGATCAGGGATATGTGATGTCGGAAAAGGGCCATGGCGGCGGCTGGCGCCTCACCCGGCCGCTGGACCAGATTACCCTGCTGGATGTTCACCGCGCGCTGGAGCCGGGCGCGCTGTTCGCCATCGGCCCCAGCCGGGACAGCCCGGATTGCCTTGTGGAGCGCGCCGTGAACGCCTCCATGGCGGACGCCTTCGCCCGGGCCGAGGCCGTTCTCATCGACGCATTGCGCGGACGCACGCTCGCCGACATCGTCGCAGACATGCCGCAAGCGCCGCACTGCGAAGAGGAAGGCCGATCCCGGGGCCATACCCCCTGATCGGCGGCTTGATTGCGGGCGCAGGCGCGCCTAGGTTCGCGCGCTATTTCAAGCCCGATCCGGACCCGCCATGACCGCCCGCACCGCGCCCTCGTTTCAGGACCTGATCCTGACCCTGCACCGCTACTGGGCCGATCAGGGCTGCGCGATTTTGCAGCCCTATGACATTGAGGTGGGCGCCGGCACGCTGCATCCGGCCACCACGCTGCGCGCGCTGGGGCCCAAGCCCTGGCGCGCGGCCTATGTGCAGCCCTCGCGCCGTCCCGGCGACGGGCGCTACGGCGAAAACCCCAACCGGCTGCAGCATTATTATCAATACCAGGTGCTCCTGAAGCCCTGCCCGGCGGACATCCAGGACCTTTACCTCGGCTCGCTAGACGCCATCGGCATCGACCGCAAGCTCCATGATGTGCGCTTTGTGGAGGATGACTGGGAGAACCCCACCGTGGGCGCCTGGGGGCTGGGCTGGGAGGTCTGGTGCGACGGCATGGAGGTGAGCCAGTTCACCTACTTCCAGCAGGTCGGCGGGTTGGATGTGGAGCTGGTCTCGGGCGAGCTGACCTATGGGCTGGAGCGCCTGGCCATGTATGTGCAGGGCGTGGAGAATGTCTACGATCTCGATTTCAACGGCGCCGGACTGTCCTATGGCGACGTATTCCTCGAAAACGAGCGCCAGCAATCGGCCTTCAATTTCGAACATGCCGATGTCGACATGCTGATCGAGTGGTTCAAGGGCGCCGAAAAACAGTGCATGGCCCTGCTCTCACTGGAAAAACCCCTGCCCCTGCCCGCCTATGACTGGTGCCTGAAGGCGTCCCACCTGTTCAATCTGGTCGATGCCCGCGGCGCCATCTCCGTGGCCGAACGCGCCAGCTGGATCGCCCGGGTGCGCGAGCTGGCCAAGGGCTGCGCGAGCGCGTGGGTGGAACAGCAGAAAAAGGACGCCGCCCAATGACCGATCTCACCGTCTGGCACGGACCCAATACGCGCTCCACCGGAACGGTGTGGCTGGTTGAGGAGCTGGGCGTGCCCTATGAGCTCAGGAAAGTGGATGTGTTTGGCGGGGCGACGCGCGGGCCGGACTTTCTGGCGGTGAATCCGGCGGGCAAGGTCCCGGCCATCCGCCATAACGGCAAGACCCTGACAGAGATGGCCGCCATCTCGCTCTATCTCGCCGACGCCTTCCCCGAGGCGGGCCTGGCGCCCGCTATCGGCGAGCCCAAGCGCGCCGATTATCTCTACTGGTCGGTGTTCCGCCCCGGCGTGCTGGAGCCGGCCATCATTACGAAGTCGCAGGGCCTCGACGTAGACCCGCGCATGGTCGGCTGGGGCGATTGGGATACGGTCCTGTCGCTGGTGGAGCGCCGCCTGTCCGATGGCGAGTATATCCTGGGCGATCAATTCAGCGCGGCTGACATCCTGATCGGCGGGGCGCTGGGCTGGCTGAAACATTTCAAGCTGATGGGCGAAAACTCGTCCATTGACCGCTATATCGACCGGCTGCACGCCCGGCCCGCCTATGCGCGCATGCAAGCAACCAATACCTGACGGACACCGCACCTTGGCTGACCTGCTCATCGAATTCTTCTGCGAGGAAATCCCCGCCCGCATGCAAGCGCGCGCCGAGGCCGATCTCGCGCGCCTGGTCTCCGCCGCGCTCAAAGACGCCGGGCTCAGCTGGGATCAGCTGACCGCCTTCTCCGGCCCGCGCCGGATCGGTCTGGCGATTGAAGGCCTGCCGCTGAAGACGCAGGCCGTGCGCGAGGAGCGCAAGGGTCCGCGCACCGATGCGCCGGAAAAGGCGATTGAGGGCTTCCTGCGCGGCGCCGGGTTGTCCAGCCTCGACCAGTGCAGTGTGCGCGAGGACAAGAAGGGGTCTTTCTATATCGCCGTGATCGAAACCCCGGGCCGCGACACGGCGCAGGTGCTCAAAACCGCCCTGCCCGAAATTGCGCGCAGCTTCCCCTGGCCCAAATCCATGAAGTTCGGCGAGGGCGCCAGGGCCCAGCGCTGGGTGCGCCCGCTGCACAGCCTCATCTGCCTTCTCGGCGACGAGGTCGTCCCGGTGGAGGTGTTCGGCCTCACCGCCTCCAACATCACGCAAGGCCACAGGATCCACGGCTCCGCCCCGTTCGCGGTGACGGGCTATGCCGACTATGCGCAAAAGCTCAAAGCCAATGGCGTCATCCTGACCCGCGCCGAGCGGCGCCAGACAATCCTCGACGGGGCGCGCTCCGTGTGCGCCAAAGCCGGGCTGGAACTCATCGAGGATGAGGGCCTGCTGGACGAGGTGACGCGGCTCGCCGAACAGCCGGTGGCGGTGATAGGCGATATGGATACCGGCTTCCTCGACCTGCCGCCCGAGGTCATCACCCTGACCATGCGCACCCACCAGAAATACTTCGCGGTGCGTGACCCGAAGACCGGCGCGCTGGCGCCCAAATTCGTCACCATCGCCAACCAGACCGCCCCCGATGGCGGCGCGGCCATCGCCGCGGGCAATGCCCGCGTGCTCTCAGCCCGCCTCTCCGACGCCCGCCATTTCTGGGATCTCGACCGCGCCAAGGGCCTCGACGCCATGGCGGGCGAGCTGTCCAAGGTGACGTTCCACGACAAGCTCGGCACCGTGGCGGACAAGACGGCGCGCGTCGCCGCCCTGGCCCGCGAGCTGGCCCCGGCAGTGGGCGCCGACCCGGATCTCGCCGAGCTTGCCGCGAAACTCGCCAAGGCCGATCTGGTCAGCCAGATGGTCTATGAGTTTCCCGAACTGCAAGGCGTGATGGGGCGGTATCTGGCTTTGGCCGACGCTCCCCCCCTCGGCCCTACGGGCCACTCCCCCCGCAAGCGGGGGGAGACAAGCGAGGGCGATTTGTCCTCCCCCGTTTACGGGGGAGGTGTCCGCGAAGCGGACGGAGGGGGGATGCTTGCAACCCTCTCAGCATCAGACCGCCAGCAAGTCGCCGACGCCATCCGCGATCACTACAAGCCCCAAGGGCCATCAGATGCCGTGCCGACAGCGCCAGTGAGCGCCGCCGTGGCGCTGGCCGACAAGCTGGATACGCTGGTGGGCTTCTGGGCGATCGACGAAAAGCCGACCGGGTCCAAGGACCCGTTCGCGCTGCGCCGGGCAGCGCTGGGGGTTACTCGGATTGTTTTACAGGGCCGATATCGGCTCCCGCTAAGTAAAGCGATCCAGAATCATGCGTTGCAAATAGCATCACAGTTCTCCGGCATGCACCATGATCTACGTGGCATCGCGAACTTGGACTGGAACGGGACGCCAGAACTGCAGCAACTTCTTGAGTGGCTCAACGGAGCTCCCTTCACCTTCATACTCACATTCGATGGTCTCCTGCAGGATTGGCTAGCTTCCTTTGGTAAAGGCAATTCTGAGGAGCCAAGTGACGCAGGCGTTCGGCTATGGAACCGTCTCGACTCGCGTCTCAGAGAGATTGGTCACACCGATCCAAATCCACAAAACACGCCAGATGTGATTGCAGCACTTGATGCTTTCACCAGCAACCTCCTCGCCTTCTTCGCCGACCGGCTGAAAGTCCACCTGAAGGACGAAGGCATCCGCCATGACGTCATCGACGCCGTATTTGCACTGGGTGATGACGATCTCGTACGCGTGACGAGCAAGTCGCGGGTGCTGCAGGCTTTCCTGGATACGCCCGACGGAGCAGCGCTGCTGGCAGGTTATCGCCGGGCAGCCAACATACTGAAAGCAGAAGAAAAAAAGGACGGGACAATATACGGCGGTGCAGTGAACAAAGTTGACTTTGTTGAACCTGAAGCAAAATCACTTTGTGAAGCGGTGATGATTGCCGAACCCGCCGCCCGCACCGCTGCGGAAAAGGGAGACTTCCCCGCCGCCATGTCCGCCCTCGCCCAATTGCGCGGGCCGGTGGACGCCTTCTTCGAGGCGGTTGTCGTGAACGACAAAGACCCTATTGTGCGTCGCAACAGACTGGTGCTCCTGTCCCGCATTCGCGCCGCAGCGGACGCGGTGGCGGACTTCTCCCGGCTGGAGGGCTGATGCCTTTCAAGCACGCGGGCAAAAATGATGAGGCCTTGATATGACCAAGTGGGTGTACACGTTCGGCGCCGGCGCCTCTGACGGCGACCGCAATGACAAAAATCTGCGGGGCGGCAAGGGCGCGAACCTGGCCGAGATGGCGCGCCTGGGCCTGCCTGTGCCGCCGGGCTTCACCCTGACCACCGGCGTGTGCACCGCGTATTACGACAATGACCGCAATTACCCGGCTGATCTGGACGCCCAGGTGGAGGCGGCCCTGGCCGACCTTGAAGCCAAGGTGGACAAGCGCTTTGGCGATCCGGCCAATCCGCTGCTGGTGTCGGTGCGCTCGGGCGCGCGCGCGTCCATGCCCGGCATGATGGATACGGTGCTCAATCTGGGCCTCAACGACGAGACGGCCGAGGGCCTGGCCACGCTGTCGGGCGACCGGCGCTTTGCGCTGGATTCCTATCGCCGCTTCATCACCATGTATTCCGACGTGGTGCTGGGCGTGCCCCACGAAACGTTTGAGGAAATCCTTGAAATGTTCAAGGAGGACCGCGAATACACGCTCGACACCGAGATCACCGCCGACGAATGGGAAGAGGTGATCGTTGAATACAAGCGCGCCGTGGAAGACGCGCTCGGCCATCCCTTCCCCACCGATCCGCGCGCCCAGCTCTGGGGCGCCATCTCGGCGGTGTTCGGATCCTGGATGAATGACCGGGCCGTCACCTACCGGCGCATGTATGACATCCCCGCCAGCTGGGGCACGGCGGTCAATGTCCAGGCCATGGTGTTCGGCAATATGGGCGACACCTCGGCCACCGGCGTCGCCTTCACCCGCGATCCGTCCAATGGCGATAGCGGGTATTACGGCGAGTTCCTGATCAATGCGCAGGGCGAGGACGTGGTGGCGGGCATCCGCACGCCGCAATGCCTGACCCGATCCATGCGCGAGCGCATGGGCGACACCCAGCCCTCCATGGAAGAAGCCCTTCCCGATGTGTTCGCAGAGCTGACCGACGTGTTCGACCGGCTGGAGCGCCACTATCGCGACATGCAGGACATCGAGTTCACCGTGGAGCGCGGCCGGCTGTGGATGCTGCAGACCCGGTCTGGCAAGCGCACCGCGCGCGCGGCGCTGAAAATCGCCGTGGACATGGTGGCTGAAGGCCTGATCGGTGAAGAGGAAGCGGTGCTGCGCATCGATCCCTCCCAGCTCGACCAGCTTTTGCACCCCACCATTGATGACAGCTATGAGCGCGATGTGCTGGCCAAGGGCCTGCCCGCCTCGCCCGGCGCAGCCAGCGGCCAGGCGGTGTTTGATTCAGACGAGGCCGAGACCATGGCCGCCCAGGGGCTGAAGGTCATTCTGGTGCGCATGGAGACGAGCCCCGAAGACATTCACGGCATGCACGCGGCCCAGGCCATCGTGCCGGCGCGCGGTGGCATGACGTCTCACGCCGCCGTGGTGGCGCGCGGCATGGGCCGGCCCTGCGTGTCCGGCGCGGGCGAGATCCGCATCAATGCGGCGGAGAAGCTGTTCACCGCACGCGGCCGCACCATCCGCCACGGCGATATCATCACCGTGGACGGCGCCACGGGCGAGGTGCTGTTCGGCGAAGCGCCGATGATCAAGCCGGAACTGACGGGCGAGTTCGGCGCGCTGATGGTCTGGGCTGACAAGGCAAGGCGCATGAAGGTGCGCACCAATGCCGACACGCCCGGCGACGTGCAGACCGCGCGCGAGTTCGGCGCCGAGGGCATTGGCCTCTGCCGCACCGAGCACATGTTCTTTGACGCTGACCGCATCGCGGCGGTGCGCGAGATGATCCTGGCCGACAGCCAGGCCGGGCGCATCAAGGCGCTGGCGAAAATCCTGCCGATGCAGCGCGATGATTTCGCGGCCATTTTCCGCATTATGGAGGACCGGCCCTGCACCATCCGCCTCCTGGATCCGCCGCTTCACGAGTTCCTGCCGCACACGTCTGATGATGTGGTCGCGGTATCGCAAGCCACCGGCCTGTCCGCCGACGCTCTGATGCAGCGCGCGCGCGATCTGTCGGAAACCAACCCGATGCTGGGCCATCGCGGCTGCCGCCTCGGGATCACCTATCCCGAGATTTACGAGATGCAGGCGCGCGCCATTTTCGAGGCGCAGGCGCTGGTGGAAAAGGAAACCGGCGTCAAACCGGTGGCCGAGGTGATGATCCCGCTGGTCGCCGTGGCGCGCGAGCTGGAAATCCTCAAAG
>JAIUMW010000073.1 GCA_022565365.1 Oceanicaulis sp. | reverse complement strand
TTCCGTCCCGCAGGGGGGTCCGACGGGCTGTTCCGGCTGCGGCGCCATGGCTAGGGCGACAGCCACGTGCTCTACGCGCGCAATTTCACCTATGTGGACGACAAGATAAACGCCGCCGCCGCCGAGGCGGGGGTGGATATTTCCGTGATCACGGAGAAATACACCGAGGTGTATCTCGCCGACAGCCAGGCGCTGGGAGTCTTGCGGCCCAGTCTTGAGCCGACCGCCACCGGCCATATGAGCGAGATCATCGAAACCATTGATGCGCTGGTGAAGGCAGGTCACGCCTACACGGCAGAGGGTCATGTCCTGTTCTCGATCGAGGATTGCGACGGCTATGGCGCGCTGTCGCGGCGCAGCCAGGACGACATGATCGCCGGCGCACGCGTCGAAGTGGCGCCCTACAAGAAGAACGCCGCCGACTTCGTGCTTTGGAAGCCTTCAAAAGAGGGCGAGCCGGTGTGGGACAGCCCGTTCGGTCCGGGCCGGCCTGGCTGGCATACCGAGTGCGTGGCGATGATCGGCGCGGCGCTGGGGCCCTCCATCGACATTCATGGCGGCGGCATGGACCTGGTCTTTCCCCACCACGAAAACGAGGTGGCGCAGGCCAAATGCCTCCATCACGACGCGCCGCTAGCGCGCTACTGGGTGCATAACGGCTTCGTCTCGATGAATGCCGAGAAGATGTCCAAGTCGCTGGGCAATATCATCCGGCCCAGCGAGCTCCTGGCGCGCGGCGTGAAGGGCGAGGTGATCCGCTACGCCCTTCTATCGGGCCATTACCGCGCCCCGCTGGACTGGACCGACAAGCTGATCGAGCAGGCCCGCAAGAGCCTGGACCGGCTCTATGGCGTGCTGCGCCGGCTGAACGCGGTTGAGGCCGTACAGGCCGGCCCGCCCGCCGCTTTGCTCGAAGCGCTGATGGACGATCTCAACACGCCCAAGGCGCTGGCCGCCCTGTTCGAGATCGCCGGACGCGCCAACAAGGCCGATACTGACGCAGAACGTGCCCAGGCCAAGGGCGAACTGATCGCGGCGGGCGCCCTGCTGGGCCTGTTCCAGAGCGATGCCGACGCCTGGTTCGGCATTGACGCCCTGAGCGCGGAGCGCCGCGCGCAGATCGATGCGCTCATCGACGAGCGGGCGCTTGCCCGGGCGTGCAAGGATTTCGCCCGCGCCGACACGTTGCGCGCAGAGCTCGACGCGCTGGGCGTAGTGGTGGATGACGGGCCGGAGGGCTCGGTCTGGCGGATCACGTCATGAATTGGCCAGGCGTCATCCGCTTGCGGACGACCTGTTGGCGCATTGTCGGCCGGAGTTTGCATGCGTTGAACCAAACCGGTCCCGGCTTCGTTCACGCCTCATGACCGCTGACCCCTACACTCCGGACCTGATCGCGCTGGCGGCCGACATTCCCCATCTCGGACGCCTGCCCGCGCCGCATGGCAGCGCGCGCAAGGTCTCGCGCATTTGCGGGTCTGAGCTGGATCTGGACCTGTGTCTGGATGACGGGCGCATCAGCGCCATCGGCCTGGAGGTGCGCGCCTGCGCGCTGGGTCAGGCCAGCGCCTCGGTGTGCGCGCGCGCCGCGCTTGGCGCGACACTGGAAGACGTGCGTGAGGCGCGCCGCGCGCTCAAGGCCATGCTGCAGGCGGACGCCGCTCCGCCCACGGGACGCTTCGCCGGCTTGGCGGTGCTGGAAGGCGCGCGCGCCTATCGCCAGCGCCATGGCTCCATCCTGCTGGCGTTTGACGCGGCCGTCGAAGCCATGGAGGCGGCAAGTGTGCGCGCCCTGTAAGAATTCCCGCCACGAGATGCACGGCGAGGCTGGACAGCCCCTCTCTCAACGGACGACAAAGCTGCGATCTGAAGGGTTTGGATCGGTGCTGCTATCTTTGCCTGCGCGCACCGGATTGTTGATGATTGGTGCGTACAAGGTCATAGTGTCACCAGTCTTTTATGCTCTTGGCGTACGGTGCCGGCATGAGCCGACGTGCTCGTCCTACGCCGCCGATGTCATCCGGGCGCAGGGTCTGTGGCGAGGGGGCTGGCTGACCTTGGGACGGGTGATGCGATGCCGGCCTGGCGGCAGCTGGGGTGTCGATCCGGCGCCGCTGGAGCCTAACGGCGCACCATGGTGGCGTATCTGGTCGTTCAGATCGCCGCCTGAGGGGAATGAGGGGAAGACGTGACGGCGCCTAATGAACCGCTCGCGGTGACGCCGGACAACGGCCACCAGTCTGCGCCGGAGCTGCCCGCTGCGGCGCCCCGCACGGCTGAGATGCGTGCGCTGACCCGCCCGTTATCGGTGATCATGGTCAGCTACCGCACCGGCCCCTCCCTGTTTCTGGCCATCGATTCGGTTCTGTCCGCGCACGAAGCGGCCGAGCTGGTGTTGATCAATCACGACAATCCGCGCGAAACCGTGCTGAGGCTCGAGGCGCTGGCGCGCACCCGGCCCAAGCTGCGCCTGATCCATTCGGGCAACAATCTGGGCTTTGCGGGCGGCTGTAACCTGGGCGCAGCGCATGCGCGCGGCGAGGTCTTCCTGTTTCTCAATCCCGATGCGGTGCTAGCCCCGGGCGCCGCGGCGCACATGATGAGCACGCTGGCCGCGATCCCCGAGCCGGGCATTGTCGGCGCGCGCCTGATCAACCCCACAGGACAGGAGCAGCGTGGCGCGCGGCGCGGCGAGCTGACCATCGGCTCGGCCCTGTCCGGTTTTCTGGGGCTGTCGCGCTTCCTGCCCTTCATGCGTGACATCCACCGCGAGAATGAACCCCTGCCCGAAGACGCCGATCCCTCGCCTGTGGTCTCCGGCGCCGCCATGATGATGACACGCGCCGGGTTCGACGCGCTGGGCGGTTTCGACGAGGGCTATTTCCTGCATGTAGAGGACATCGATATCTGCCGGCGCGCCCGCGATGCGGGCGGCGCGGTGATGTTCGAACCGCGCGCTGAGATTTTGCACTACGGCTCCACGAGCAAGGCCAGCCTGTTCATGGTGGAAACCTGGAAGGCGCGAGGCCTGACGCGTTATTTCCGGACCCATTGCGGGCTAGCGGGCCGGCTGATCGGCCCGGTCCTGGGGCCCATGCTCTGGGGGGCCTTGATGGCGCGCGCCCTGCTTGTACGCGTGCGTCAGCAAGTGGGTGGCAAGCTGCGCCGCCTCGCCGCCTGGCGCCGCCTTCAGCGCCGGCGCCGCAAAAGCTGAGCGCCTATTGGCGCGGGCCGGGAAATCCGCCGGCTTTGGCCACCATGGACGCCACCGGGTGGCGCAGCGCCACCGTCTCCAGCCAGCGCGCCGTGGCGATCATTGCCTCCAGATCAATCCCGGTCTCGATGCCGCCACGCTGGAGCATGTAAACCACATCCTCAGTGGCCACATTGCCTGTGGCGCGCGGCGCGAACGGGCAGCCGCCAATACCCCCTGCCGAGGCGTCGATGACGCGCACGCCCGCCTCCACAGCGGCATAGACATTGGCCAGCGCAGTATTGCGGGTGTTGTGAAAATGCAGGCGCAAGCGCGGACCTGGCGCCGCCTCGCGCACGGCCGCCACCATGGCGCGCACATCCCAGGGGCTGGCCACACCAATCGTGTCGCCCAGCGCGATCTCCATGACGCCCGCCGCCGCCGCCCGGCGCGCCAGCGCGGCGACACGGGCCACATCAACCTCGCCGTCAAACGGATCACCGAACGCCACCGAAATGGTCGCCGCCAGCGGAATTCTCACGTCATGAGCCAGCACCGCGATGCGCTCAAGCAAATCGGCGGTCTCTTCAGGCGTGGCGTTCTGATTGGCCTTGCCGAACCCTTCCGAGGCGACCATCACGAAATTGATCTCGTCGCAGCCCGCATCGATGGCGCGGCGCAGGCCCCGCTCGTTCAGCGCCAGGCCGATATAAGTGACGCCGCGATCGCGCGGCACGCCGGCCATCACCGCATCGCCATCAGCCATGGCCGGCCCCAGTTTCGGATTGACGAAGCTCGCCGCCTCCAGCCGCCGCACTCCGGCCTCGATCAGACGGTCGATGAATTCCAGATTCACTCCGGTATCGATCAGGGTGGGATCATTTTGCAGCCCGTCGCGAGGACCCACCTCAACGATCTCGACCGCGGGCGGGGTGATCGTGTCCGGCTCCGGTTTCAGGCCGGGCAATTCCGATGGCGTGGTCATGGCGCTCTCCTCAATCGCACGGGCCTGTGCGGTGCGCGGTCAGGCGCACCGGGCGGCCACGCGAGTAATTATAACCCTGCACCGCGCCCGAGCGGCAGGTGTCTGTCTGCAGCGCGCCGATCAGCGCCTGCGCCCGCACGGCGGCCTCACCCTCGCCCGGCACGCGGCTGTGGTCGATGATCACCAGCGCCGGGCCCTCAGCGTGATACGCTTGTGACAGCGCGTAGCCGCCCGCCTGCGCCGGCGCCAGCCAGGCATCAGCCAGATCATTGATGTCAGCCAGGCGGACCTCGCCGCCCAGGCTGAACACCAGCGAAGGTTCGGTATAGGTGGAAATGAGCGGGGCGCCGGCCGGGCGCAAGTCCTCAGCCGCCACAAGACGGGCTGCCTCAAGCGCCGGAAAGGCGTCTGTTGAGGGGGCGATCATACCGCGCCCGCCCCCATGCCAGACCAGCCCCAGCGCCACAGCCGCCAGCACTGCGCCTGCGGCCTGGCGCTTGAAGGCAATCACGATCTGGAGGGCGGTCAGGACGGCGATGGCGGCCAGGACCAGCGCCAGCATCACAACCGGGCTGTCATGCACAAAGGTCAGCCAGGCGAACGCCCCGGCCCAGACCGCCACACCCACAAGGCTGAGCGTAATGCCTGCCGCCTTCCAGATCACGCGGGTGCGCTCCCACTCAAGGGCGCCCCAGGCGCACACGCCCATGATGGCGGGAAACGCCACCAGGACGTAGTGGGGCAGCTTGGTGGGCAGAAGTTCGAACATCACCCAGAGCGGCACCGAAAACGCGATCAGCACCCGCGCCGCCAGAGCGCCGGATCCGCCGCTGCGCAGGGCGCGCCGCACCGCCGCTGCGCCCGCGGGCAGGAACAGGGCGGCGGGAAACAGGGTCAGCGGCAGGGCCAGCAGATGATAGCCCGGCGGACCCCAATGACCTTCATCGCCGCTGACCAGCTTGGGTCCCAGATCATCGCCCAGCGCCTCACGCAGGAATGCGCCGTCAGTGGCGATCTGCACCGAGATCAGCCACGGCAGGATGATCAGCGCGGCCACGACCGGTCCCGGCCAGAACGCCATCGGCTTCAGCCAGGCGATGGAGCGCTGCACCCCAGCGATCAAACCGCCGTCCGCGCGCGAGGCCCAGGCCTCAAGCATGACCAGCCCGGCGGCGCCTAGCCCGATCGCCAGCGGCGTCACCGGTCCCTTGATCAGGACGCCAAGCCCCAGCAGCGCCCAGACCAGCACCGCCCAGCTCCGGCGACCGCGCCGGTCGCCCGGCTCGCTCAGGCGCAGGCGCAAGAGCGCGTAGAGCGCCATGGCCGTGGCGCCCGCCAGCATGGCGTCGGTCTTTGCGATGCCCGCTTCAGCGCCCATCAGCACGGTGGCGCCCATCAAGGTCCCGGCATAGAGGCCCGCGCGCGCGCCCAGCAGGCGCCCGGCCATCAGCGCAGCGGCGATGGCCGCCAGGATCGCGCCCAGAACGGACGGCAGACGATAGGCCCAGATCTCGCGCACCGCCTCCCCGGTGGTGGCCGCCACGGCCGCGCTTTGCATCCAGTGAATGCCCACCGGCTTCTTGTTGCGGTCTTCATCGAGGAAGGTGATGCGCACGAAATCGCCGGTCTGGAGCATCTGTGCGGTGGCCTGGGCGTAGCGCGCTTCATCGCGGTCCAGCACCGGAAGGGTGAAGACGCCCAGCAATCCGGCCAGAGCCGCGACAAGACCCGCCACAAGCGCCGAACGCCAACCTGCTGACAGTCTGTCCAGAACTTGCTTCATCTGCCTGTTCCGCATGGGCAGCGGAATTTTCCTCGGGCGCTCGAGCGCGGAACCCTGTATGTAACGGCTCGCCGCAAACCGCAAGCCGGGCCGTTGGCCCCGGAGATGTTCATGACCGCTGCGCCGCCTGACCTGTCTGTGATCGCGCCCATGCACAACGAGGCGGGCAATGCCGCCGCCCTGGTGCGCGAGATTCATGGCGCGCTTGAGGGGCGCTCATTCGAGATTATCTGCGTCAACGACGCAAGCACCGACGGCACGCTGGATGAACTGATTGCGCTGAAACCCGACATCGCCGAGCTGCGCGTTCTGTCTCATCGCGTGAACGCCGGCCAGTCGCGCGCCCTGCGCACGGGCGTGCTGGCCGCGCGCGCACCAGTCATCTGCACGCTTGATGGCGACGGCCAGAACCCGCCTGCCGACATTCCCACGCTGGTCGCCGCCCTCACCCGTGCCGGCGCGCCGGCGGCGCTGGGGCTGGTGGGCGGACGGCGCGCCAAGCGCCAGGACAGCGGCTGGAAAAAGCTCGCCTCGCGCATTGGCAATGGCGTACGCAAGCGCCTGCTGAACGACGAGGCTGACGATACCGGATGCGGGCTGAAAGCGTTCCGGCGCGACGCCTATCTCTTGTTGCCCTTTTTCGATCACCAGCACCGCTTCATTCCGGCGCTGATGAAGCGCGAAGGCTTTGCGATGGAGTTCGTGGACGTGGGCCACAGGCCACGCATCGCGGGAAAATCGAAGTATACCAATCTTGGTCGCCTTTTCGCCTCTATAAGCGATATGCTAGGTGTCATGTGGCTCAATAGCCGGGCGCGACAGCCGGGCGGTTGGGACGAGGCTTGAACGCGGCTTCCGAGGGGGCGGCCGCGCGCTCAGGCCAGGCGCAAGGGAGCGGGACGATGCCAGGGGTAAGCGGAGCAGGCGTGGCCAAAGGATATATGGCCGGACGTAATGGCGAAGGCAGTGGCCGGGAGCGAATCTCAATGTTTACAATTTTTCCGAAAATGTTGCTGGTGGTGCTGATTTATGCCGCCGTGGCGCTGAGCATTTCCATCACATCCAGCGACGGAGTCGACAGTTTTGTCGGCACGCTTGACCGGTTCCAGACCGGCCAGTGTGCAGGCATGGCCACCGCAGCACCGGACGCGGCCGCGTGCAGTGTGGGCACGCTCCATTCCAAACTGTTTTCCATGACCCTGCCGTCGGGCGAATGGGTCATCACCACGGCCGACCTGATCCTGATCTTCGCCCTGCTGATGCTGTTCATGGAGATGATCAAGGCGGCCGGTTCAGGCACCAGCTCGCTGATCAATCACGGCCTGTCGATGGCCACCTTCCTGGTGTCGATGCTGCTCTTCCTGCTGACGCCGCTGTTCGGCACATCGACCTTCTTCCTGATCACCCTGATGAGCCTGGTGAACGTGATCGCCGGCTTCACCATCACGGCGATCGCGGCCCGCCGCGACCTGCAGGGTTGAGCCTGAAGCACGATCATACCAACGCATGACAAGCCCCGGAGCTTCGCTCCGGGGCTTTTTCATTGTCACAGAAGCAGGAAATACAGCGCCAGAAGCCAGGCGCCGTCAGCCATGGTCATGCGGCGCAAGCGATCGGTTCTCATGCCGCCCGCTCCTGGCGCGGACGCGCGCACGGACCCAGATGCATCGCGGCGGCATAGGCGGCGTGGTAGCGCTGACGCTCGCAGGCGTCCGCGCGCAGGCCCCGGCGCACCGGGCCCGCCTGCAGGCACGCCACGCCATCGGGGCTGAGCGGCGCCGAGGTCTGCGGACGAGCAGCCGCGCGGCGCTGCGCATCGGCGCGGCCACGCGGCTCGTCATTGACATCGGCGGCGACAGGAGCGGGCTCGACGCGCGCCGTCCGGCGGGTCGGGACAAGAGCGCCGGCATGGCGCGCGGGGATGGGAACGAGACCGCTCATAGGCCCCGTCCGCGCAAATCCCGGACCAGTCTTTACGCCTTGTTTACACCTGTTGATGACCCGTTAACGGTCACCCTGGCCACCCCGATGGATCATTCCGGGACAGATCAACCCTCGCCGGACAGCCGGTCGAGGCGCTTGCGCATGGCGTCAAGCTCGGCGCGCAAGGCGTCCACATCCCCTTTGGACAGATCAGACGGCTGGTCACCGCGCCCGGCGGCGGAGGTGAGACCGGGCGTGAACATTTTCATCGCCTGCTCGAACATCGCCATATTGCGGCGGGTCTGTTCTTCGATCAGCGCCATGGATGCGGCGGGCGACCCGATGGCGCCGGCCATCTTTTCGCGCAATTCAGCCTGCTGGCTGGAGAAATTATCCATGCTCAGGCGCAGATAGCCCGGCACCATGGTCTGCATGGAATCCCCGTAGAACGAGATCAACTGGCGCAGGAACTCCACCGGCAGCAGGGTTTCGCCCTTGGATTCCTCTTCAAAGATGATCTGCGCCAGCACGCCGCGGGTCAGGTCCTCGCCGCTCTTGGCGTCCTGCACCTTGAAATTTTTGCCCTCTTTGACGAGTTCACGCAGGTGATCGAGGGTGACATAACGGCTCGCTGACGTGTCGTAGAGACGCCGGTTTGCGTACTTCTTGATGATGATCGTATCGGAGGTTTCAGATTGCGTCACGACAGGCTCCTTCCTGACCGCCCCTGGGGCGGCGCGCCGGCCGGGTTGTGGCTTTCAATCCCGATGCGGCGCGGTTAACTTTCACATTCAAACAAAGCGCTGGTGTCAGCGCCTGCCCCGTTTATGCTGCGGCGGATGCTGCAGGTGCGGGAGCGAATTGCTGCGCAGCATAATCACACTTCGCAGTCAGGGACAGGGAGTATTTCTTTATGGCGAGGACGGCGCTTGTAACCGGGGGAACGCGCGGTATCGGCAAGGCCATCAGCATGGCGTTGAAGGCCTCGGGATATGACGTCGCGGCCAATTACGCCGGCAATGACGAGGCGGCGCGAGCCTTCACCGCAGAAACCGGGATCAAGGCCTATAAATGGTCGGTCGGCGATTACGAGGCCTGCCGCGAGGGCATCGCCGCAGTCGAGGCCGCCCACGGCGTAGTGGATATCCTGGTCAATAATGCCGGCATCACGCGCGATGCGCCCTTCCATAAAATGACCCCGCAGCAATGGGGCGAGGTGATCGACACCAATCTGACCGGCGTGTTCAACATGACGCATAATGTCTGGAACGGCATGCGCGACCGCGGATTTGGCCGCATCGTCACCATTTCCTCCATCAACGGCCAGAAAGGCCAGTTCGCTCAGGCCAACTATTCGGCGGCCAAGGCTGGTGATCTGGGCTTCACCCGGGCGCTCGCCCAGGAAGGCGCACGGCGCAATATCACCGTCAACGCGGTATGCCCGGGCTATATCGCCACCGACATGGTGATGGCCGTGCCCGAAGCCGTCCGCGAGCAGATTGTGGGCTCGATCCCTGTCGGGCGCCTCGGCGAGGCTTCGGAAATCGCGCGCTGCGTCAGCTTTCTGGTGAGCGATGAGTCCGGCTTCATCACCGGCGCAACCCTGTCAGCCAATGGCGGACAATACATGGCGGGGTGACGCCGCAAACGCCGTGCAGCGCCTGCCTGAAAATCGCCTATATGCGCTTGCAGTTTCCCCGCCATGTTCAGGGGAATGATCCTCCTGTTCGCTGTCACCGCCGGGGCTTGGGCGGTATTTACAGCGGACGGGGCCGCGCAATCGAATCCGTTTGACCGCCTGGTCTCGTCGCAGACCGGACGAGCCGAGCCGTCTATATGGTATGAGCGCACGGATGGACGCGGCCGTTTCGTGTTCGACCGGTCCGCCGAACCCGCCCTGATCTGGGTGGAGGGCGCACAGGAAGTGTTCGCCGTCCAGCGCACCAGCGCAGCCGGCGGCGGCGATGTGTGGATCACCGATACTGAAAAGGTCCTCCTGCGCGTCTCGCGCATTGGCGGCTGGACCTATTTCCCCGATGACCGGCCCGACGGCGTGGCGGTGGAGCCCATGGGACGCGCCCACACCCTGGTCGCCGCGCCCGCCAGCAATACCCAGCTGCAAAACGCCGCGCGCGACATGGCCGACCGGCTGGCGCGCCTGTCGCGTCAGAATGTGCGCGCCGAGATGGCGGCCCCGGCGCCCGATCAGAACGCGTATATTATCGACACGATGGTGATGGTGACCCTGGCCGCCGAGCAGGCCTCGCGCCGCTCCCTGCGCAATCTGGACACGGTGCGCATAGGCGTCGGCGAATCGCCGCGCGCCAACTTTGACGGGCGCACGCTGGACATATCGGTCAACACCGCCATGGGCTATGGCGGCCGCCCCAGCGCCGCGCAGATCCGCCGCACGCTGGAACAGGGCGGCGGCTAAGGCTCAGCCCGCCTTCGGCGGACCGTCCGGGCCCGGCCGCCAGTGCGGCGGGGCGAGCTCGAAGCCCTCAAACCTGAAGGCCGGCGCGACCACGCAGCTGACCAGCGTCCAGGCGCCCAGCGATTCGGCCGCCTGCCAGGCGCCGGCCGGGACCACGGCCTGGGGCCGCTCACCGCCGCGCAGGTCCGGGCCCAGACGCACCGAACGCGCGCTCACGCCATCCTCGCTGACGGTCAGCACCAGCGGCGCTCCGGCATGCCACAGCCAGACCTCGTCAGCGTCCACCTTGTGCCAGGCAGACACCTGATCTGCAGCCAGAAGGAAATAGATAGCGGTGGCCGCCTCTCGCGCGCCGCCGGCACCGGGCTCTGACCGGAAGGTCTCGCCATACCATCCGCCTTCGGGATGGGGTTTCAGCCCCAGCATGCGCACGATTTCCTGGACGCCCAGATCGCCGCTGATCGCCATGGCGCCGCCTCCCGCCGGTTAACCCTGTACTCATCCGGACTTGATAGACCCGGATATCTTCAATGGTTCTAGCGGCCCCGGTCACATGGCGAAAGACGGTTATGGCAAGTTAAGTCTGCTAAAGCGCGGCGGCTCGACGAGCCGCGTGATCGATCTGGTATCGATCCGCGAACGCCATGGCGATGAGCCCGCCTGGGCCGAACACCCCATGTTCCGCAATGCGCGGCTGAACCGGGCTTTCGTGGTCAAGCACACCTTGCGCGCCTGGGAGCGTGAGGAGCTGGGCGGGTCGCGCACCTCGGCCACCAAGGTTCTCGTGCCGATCAGCGACCGCGATCTGGACATGGGCGGGCATTCGATCTTTGTCGAGCATCCGCGTTTTGAGGCCCAGCTGGCCCAGCATCTGGGCGTCAGCCCCGGCGAGACCGCGTTCGCCAGCGATGTGGCGCGCCTGCGCTCCCTGGCGCTGCTGCCGTCCTTCGATCCCTATCTCCTGCACGAGTATTTCCGGCGCAATGGCGAGATTGTCGCCCCGTGCTATTTCGCCATTTCCGACGACGAGCTGCGCCAGATCACTGAGTTCGTCGCCAGCCAGATCGATCTTCTGGTGCGCAAGGCCATGGGCACGGCCTCAATAGACTCGCTCGACAAGTCGCGGCGTCTGGCCAAAGTGCTGTTTGAGGACGAGGGTTCGCCCCAGCTCGCCGTGCTGCGCGATGCCTTGCGCATGACGGCCCAAGAGTACCGCGAGGGCGTGTTCGGCTGGAAGGGCACGCTCTATTACAGCTGGCGCGCCGGCGAATGCTATGCCGATCTCGCTACCTTCATCAAGGAAATCAAGGCCGTGCGCATACCCGGCCTGGCCAGCGCGGACCGGGCCGAGCTGCATGGCGTGATTGAGTCCATCACCCAGCTGTCCGCCCGGCGCTGGGCGCGGCTGAAATCACGCCTGGGCGAGTACAATGACGAGTTCACCCGCTTCGTGGAGCGCGGCGACCCGGCGGCGCTGAAAGCCTTCATGGCCCGCGCGCCGCGCCTGTTCGTCGAAATGGGCGAGGATATAGGCCGCATCCAGCACGTCTCCTCCTACTGGCGCTTCTGGACCCGCGGACGCCGCCACAACGTGATGACGGCCGTGGAGGCCTTCGACCTCCTGCCCGATTTCGAAGCCGCCCTGATGGTCACCGATCTGGAGACGGAGGCTTAGGGGTTTGACCTAATGGTCCTGAAACTCGCGCGCCGCGTCCTCTGAGCTGACCTCATCAGGCCGGGTGATCGCCTCGTTCTCCTGCTGCACGACGCGCAGGATGCGGGCGATGAATTCCTGATTCCAGGCGCCCCGGTCATCAGCCTCTGCCTTGGTGGGCGAG